>NZ_JBEPQF010000023.1:0-129640 GCF_040547695.1 Bradyrhizobium sp. JR4.3
CACCAGGTCAAGCGCATCGTGGTCAAGCCGGGCGGACGTCTGTCGCTGCAGAAGCACCATCATCGCGCCGAGCACTGGATCGTCGTCCGCGGCACGGCCCGCGTCACCGTCAACGAGACCGTCAAAAGCGTGCACGAGAACGAGTCGATCTACATCCCGATGGGCGCGGTGCACCGGATGGAGAACCCCGGTAAAATCATGCTGGAGCTGATCGAGGTCCAGACGGGAAGCTATCTCGGGGAAGACGACATCATCCGGATTGAAGACGACTATCAAAGGTCGTGAGCAGAGTGTCTCTCCAACATTCCGCGAACATTTGGAAATTGTCCTGCGAACTGCGATGATCTGAACAGGCTGTTATGACCGACGATACGCACACGATCCGCAGCGGTGGGCTCACGGCCATTATCAAGGCGCAGGGCGCTGAGATGTGTTCGCTGGCGAGCGATGCCGGCATCGAGTTCGTCTGGCAGGCGGAGCCGGCCTGGCCGCGCCATGCGCCGCTGCTGTTTCCCATCGTCGGGCGTCTCGCCAATGACGAATTGCGGCACCGGGGCAGGACCTACCGGATGACCCAGCACGGCTTCGCGCGTGACAGCCGCTTTGCGTGGGCGGAACGTGGCGAAAGTCGCTGTGTCCTGGTGCTCGAAGACAGCGAGACGACGCGCGCGCTCTACCCCTTCGCGTTCCGTCTGACGGCAACCTATGCGCTCGACGAATCCGGTCTCGATCTTTCACTCACGGTCGCGAACACCGGCAAGGAGATATTGCCGGCCTCGCTCGGCGGCCATCCCGCTTTCAACTGGCCGCTCCAACCGGGACTGGCGAAGGAGAGCTACGCGCTGAGCTTCGCGAACGCAGAACCATCTCCCGTCCGCCGACTCGACGGCGGCTTGCTGCGTCCGGCAACGGAGCCGAGCCCGATCAAAGGCTCCGTGTTGCCCTTGTCCGAATCCTTGTTCGTCGACGACGCAATCATCTTCGATCGGATCGCGAGCAATTCGGTCCGCTATGCCGCCGAGCAGGGGGCGTCCACCGGGCCGTGGTTGAAAATGTCATGGGACGGCTTTCGCGAGCTTGGCGTCTGGTCGAAACCGTCGGGCGCGCCGTTCCTCTGCATCGAGCCCTGGCGCGGCTATGCCACTCCGGCCGATTTCGACGGAGAGTTCAGCGACAAGCCGGGTCTGATGCACATCGCGCCCGGAACGGAAGAGCGATTGTCATTTCGGGTTGAGGTTGGATCGGCCTGAGGCCGGACGGCGTTCGCACATCTCAAGTTCTCAGACCTCGATCCGTGTGAGGTCCTCGCCGAGCACGACAGGACCCGAGTAGTCCCGCCTGACGTCCACGAGCAGCGCGTTCAGCATGGAATCGTCGGTGCGAGGCCGGTGATGGGTCAGCGCGAGCTTCTTGACGCCGGCCTTGGCCGCGACCTTGCCGACTGTATCGCCGCAGGCCATCGTGAATTTCGCAAGCCGGCGTAGGTGCTCGTTGTCGATCTCCGGCGTGGCGAGGAAGCAGCACTGGACCAGCAGGTCGGCCCCCTCAGCCAACCGCTCGAGACCGGGGCAGGGCACCGTGTCGCCGGAAATTGCGATGACCTTGCCCTCGGCCTCGAAGCGGTAGCCGAGACACATCCAGCGTGCGAGGAAGGCCGGTGACATGTCGAGGCCGTCGCCATGCGAGACGAGTTCGGCGCTGATCTTCCAGCGCCCGGTGTCGAGAACGGGGCCCGCTATAATGTCGGTCGCGACGACAGGTTTCCAGCCGCCGAAGCTCGGCTCGCCCTGATCGCGCCAGGCGATGTCCTTGTCGTAGACCTGCGTGACGAGCGTATTGACGAGCCGTTCGGTATCCGGCGGTCCATAGATGCGCAGATCGTCTTTGCGCCCGTGCAACCATGAATTGAGCATCACGTCGTAGAGGTCGCCGATGTGGTCGAAATGGTGATGAGTAAGGAACACCGTGTTGATGGAGCCGAGCGGCACGCCGGCCTTGCTGAGCTGCACCATGACGCCGCGGCCTGCGTCGATCAGGATATTTTCCTCGCCGAGCCTGATCAGCGTGGTCGTCGCCATGCGGCGCGGGTCCGGGCGCGGGCCGCCGGTGCCGAGCAGGATGACTTCCATGGCGCCACCTCCTGGGGCAGACTTTTCGGGACGCCACAGTAGATTTGAAGCTCTTGGCGTGGCAAGCGGCCGCGGGATGGGCTTCAGCCCGCACAACAGCCGCGCGTACGGGGCCCTCGAACATGCTGCGCGAGATGAGAAGTGTGGGCCAATTCATACTTAATCCAGCTGGATCGTGACCAATGTTGTTTGGGCGCGCTAACGCGCCTAGTATTGCAGCAGGCAATTCGAGGGGGCTCGAACAAGTCGTGAATGTACGTTCACAGGGCGGCGCGCTCGGCGACCTGAGCTTCCAGGTCGGCCCGCAAGCACACAGGACATCCAACATCGTGGCTGATTCCGCAGTTCAGGAATTGCGTGTCGCCGGCCGCGAGCGACTGATCGTCGTCGAGGACGATCCGGTGACGCGGACGATGCTGGTCGGTTATTTCAGCGAGAACAATTTCGACGTGGTCGGCGCCGGCTCCTGCGCGGAATGCCGCCAGGCGCTGCGGATGCGGACCGATCTCGTCTTCCTCGACGTGCAACTGCCCGACGGCGACGGTTTCGATCTCGCCAAGGAGATCCAGGCGACCAGCAATGCGGGCATCATCTTCGTCACCCGCCGCGACACCGACGTCGATCGCATCCTCGGCCTCGAGGTCGCGGGCGACCACTACGTTACCAAGCCGATCAATTTGCGCGACCTGCTCGCGCGCGCGCGAAGCGTGCTGCGGCGGCGCTCGATCGACCGCAAGGCGGCGCGCACCCACAATTCGATCGCGTTCGGCGACTGGATCATCGACCTGACGCGGCGCGAGCTGCTCGGCAGCGACGGCAAGCCGGTGGCGCTGACACGCGCCGAATTCGACCTGCTCGCGGCACTCGTCGGCGCCGACGGCAGGCCGCTTAGCCGCGACTATCTGATCGAGGTCGTCAGCAACCGCCAGGCCGAGGTCGACATCCGCACCGTCGATGCCTTGGTGGCGAGGCTGCGCCGCAAGCTCGTCGGCAGCGGCACGCCCGTCATCACCACGGTCACCGGCGTCGGCTACAAGCTCGCCCTGAGCGAGCGGCTCTAGACGGAGGCGCAGCACGAAATCGTGCCGGCTGCGCCATCGGGTTCAACCACTGAAACCGACGAGGAACCGAATGGCGAGAAAGGCGGACAGCGCCACGGCGCCGGTCGCGACGATTGCAAACAAAACTCTCAAACTATTGTGCATGATCTCTATTCACGTTCGGTTTCAAAGTTCGGTTTCAAAAATGTCGTTCGTCCAACCGCTGCTCGTCTCAAGGCAAGCAACTCTAATTCTATTGGCGTGATGCGACCCGTTTCCACTTGGCTTCGACGCGAGCCTTGATGAGGCGAACCCGGGCTTCCTGTGCTGCCCAATATGCCCTGCTCGCCGCGGCCGTGCCTTGGCGGTAACGCGCGTAAACGTCCTTCGGCTGTGCTGGTGTTTTTTGATTATGCGCTGACTTCTGATTGTGCGCGGACGTCGAGACGGTGGGTGTCGCTGTTGGCGCCGGTGCCACATCTGTGACGGCCGCAGCCTGGTTTCCTACATTCGTCGAGTTCATGGAGACCAGACGGTTGCGGGCGCGATGACAATAGACCTGCGAGCGCGGAGTCATGGACTCCTCGTCGTGACCTGCTCGATATTTCATCAGGGCACGGCAAAGGTCCCCGCCTGCGAGGCGCCATGCGCGGCTCAGATAGAGAACGCCGTAGTGGATGTTGATATCGGGCTCTGCGAGTTCTGCGTTATTTCCCCGAAATCCAAGCATCGCTGCCGTTTCGGGCCGAACCTGCATGAGGCCGATCTCGCCGACGGCGCCGATGGTGCCCGGATTGTATCCGCTTTCAACGAAGACGACGGCCTCCGCGATGTCCGGGGGCAGATCGGTCTTGGCCGTTTCTCTTTCGATGATTTTTCGGATTGCCGCCCGCGAGGCCGGCGTCTCTCCGGCGCCGAGATCTGCATTGTGACCGCCAGCCGCCAACGCCGGTTCCACGTCGTTCTGGGCGTACACGGAGGTGGATGCCAACCAAAGCACAGCGATCGCAACGTGTGTCCACGTCGCGCGGGCATTGATGTGTGTTCGATCCCGCAGCATGGACACGTATTATATCTTTCGAGTTAACAACCGATTTTCTGGCGGCCCGGGGGACGGCCCGGCCCGGACGGCGCGAGCGGCCGGCGGCGCAGCGAGGCTATCGCGACCGCGAGCTCTGGTCGGTTGATATGCTTGGCGCAGCCCCGGCCAATTTGTCGTCGACCGCATAGAGCGTGCAGGTGGGCGACCATTTTGTGCAGGCGGCAAGTGAATCGCGCTGGGCGTCGTCTACCGTTGCCCGCCCCGAACGCCAGCCGTAACCGCCGTTCGGCGACACCGCAAAGGCCTTGTGCGGCATCGTGCTGGTAAGATAGCGCGCGAACTCGGCGCGCGCGGCCTCGCTGAGCTGGCCCGGCGGCGGGAGCGGATCAGGCGGGCTCAGGACATCGTGGCCGAGACCTCGCTCGCGCAGGAAGGCGTCGAGATACGGCGTCCATTGCGGACGGCTCACGACCGAATAGAGGTAGTGGCCATCGTCGCCGTAAGGCGGCGCTGCGACGAATTTCGCGTTGCCGCCATTGGCGCGAAATTCGTCAAGGAGGCGCCGCGCGAGTTCGGGACCGAAGTATGAATCGTTGGCGGCATAGACCCACAGCATCGGCGCGCGCGAGGTTTTGCCGAACGTGGCGAAGGTCTGCACCAGCCCGTCGGGATTGCAGATATCGTCGTCGTCGCGCGAGCCGCGCCCGCCGGCAAAGCTGATCGCGGCAACGAGACCCGCTGGCGCCTGCGCGGTCAGGGCGACGGTGGCGAACCCGCCGGCAGAATGACCGGCCGCGATCATGCCCGAGGTGGTCACGTCGGCCCTGCGCACCATCGCATCGATCGCCGCGCGCAAATCCGCCACCGCGACCGCCGCGGCCGGCAGATAAGCGGCATTGGCGCAGCCGCCGACGCTGTCGACGCGCCCACCGGGCGAGGTGCCGTAGCCGCGCCGCATCACGATCAGCGCGGCGAAGCCGCGCCGGGCATATTCGAGAGCGATGCCGTAATATTTGTGCGCGGACATCGTCGCGCGATCGTCGAAACTGCGCGGCGAACCGTGGCTGAGCAGCGCGAGCGGATAGCGCTTGGTCCCGGCCGGCCGGACCAGGAACGCCTCCAGCCCCTGCGGTCCAGCCTCGACCATCGGGATACGCAAATCCTCGGTGTAGAACTCCGCGGCCATCGCATCGGGCACGATGCCGGCCGTCGCAAGCCAAGCCATCAGAACAACCAAGAGCCTCTGAAACAGCGTCATGCCCCGACTCGAAAAGCCCCGATCGGAAAGACCATAGCATGATCCCAGGAACGGCCGCCCCATTGCGGGTGTTGTGCTCTTGGCGGGGGCTTGGCCGATGCTATGGTATCGCGCAATCTCTGACGACAGACGAGGTATATCCAGTGGCTGATGTTCATCCCGCGGCGGGCAAGCAGGCCTCGCCGGACGCGCTCACCAACGTTCCGCGGCTGGTGACGGCCTATTTCGCCGGCAAGCCGGATGTCGCGGATCCCGCGCAGCGGGTGGCGTTCGGCACCTCCGGCCATCGCGGCACCTCGTTCAAGACTAGCTTCAACGAGGGCCATATCCTCGCGACGACGCAGGCAATCTGTGATTACCGACGTGAAAAGGGGCTGACCGGTCCGCTCTTTATCGGCATCGACACCCATGCGCTGGCCGAGCCTGCGCTGGTCAGCGCCGTCGAGGTGTTCGCGGCCAACGGCGTCGACATCATGATCGACAAGGACGGCGGCTACACGCCGACGCCGGTGATCTCGCATGCGATCCTGACTTACAACAAGGGCCGCACCTCGGGCCTTGCCGACGGCGTCGTCGTTACGCCCTCGCACAATCCCCCCGAGGACGGCGGCTACAAATACAATCCGCCGCATGGCGGACCGGCCGACACCGATGCGACCTCCGTGATCGAGAAGCGGGCCAATGCCTATCTCGCCGACGGCCTCAAGGGCGTGAACCGCATCGACTACGCCAGGGCGCGCAGGTCTGCGAACGTCCACGCCTATGACTACGTCACACCCTATGTCGCAGACCTCGGCAACGTCGTCGATCTCGACCTGGTCAAATCCGCCGGCGTCAACATTGGCATCGATCCGCTCGGCGGCGCCGCCGTGCATTATTGGCATCCGATCATCGAGCGCTACGGCCTGAAGGCGACCGTGGTGAACGAGGCGATCGACCCGACCTTCCGCTTCATGACGGTGGATTGGGACGGCAAGATCCGCATGGACTGCTCCTCGCCTTACGCGATGGCGAGCCTGATCGCGATGCGCGACCGCTTCGACGTCGCGTTTGCCAACGATACCGATGCCGACCGCCACGGCATCGTGACGCGCACCGGCGGCCTGATGAATCCGAACCATTACCTCGCGACCGCGATCTTCTATCTGTTCGCGCACCGCCCGAACTGGGGCAGGGACGCCGCGATCGGCAAGACCGTGGTGTCGAGCTCGATCATCGACCGCGTCGCGAAAAAACTCGACCGCAAGCTGGTCGAGACCCCGGTCGGCTTCAAATGGTTCGTCGACGGCCTGCTCTCGGGCGGCTTCGGCTTTGGCGGCGAGGAGAGTGCAGGCGCCTCGTTCCTGCGCCGCGACGGCACGGTGTGGACCACCGATAAGGACGGCATCATCCTTGGCCTGCTCGCGGCCGAGATCATGGCCAAGTCCGGCCGCGATCCGAGCCAGCTCTTCAACGACCTCACTGCCGAGTTCGGCGTGCCGCATTACGCGCGCATCGACGTCGCCGCGACCACACCGCAGAAGAACATCCTGAAGTCCGTCACGCCCGAGCAGCTCGGCCTGAAGGATCTCGCCGGTGACCCCGTCCGCGCCACCCTGAGCAAGGCGCCCGGCAACGGCCAGCCGTTCGGCGGCATCAAGGTCGAAACCGATTTCGGCTGGTTCGCCGCCAGGCCGTCAGGCACCGAGGACGTCTACAAGATCTACGCGGAGAGTTTTCGCAGCCCCGAGCACCTGAAGGCGATTCAGCAGGAGGCTCAGGCAGGGTTGGCGAAGGTGTTCGGGGCGTAGAACACTCCAGCGGCAGGTGCCGCTTCTCGCGCTTCTCCGGGGGGAGAGCGCCGTATGCTCGGTGTCATCGTCCGCGCAGGCGGGCGATCCAGTACTCCGCGGCGGAAGTTGTGTGAACCCAACGTCTGCCGCGGAGTACTGGATTCTCCGCTTTCGCGGGGAATGACCGTGGATTTTTTGATGTATACAGCATTTCACTTTAAGGTATTATAATACGCCATATTCGCCCTTGAACGATTCCATTCCCCCGCTATTGTATACATAACGTATTCATAAGCTCTGGGAGTGAGACCGGTGACAAAACCCTTCCCGATGAACGCCTGGTATGCCGCCGCCTGGGACGCCGACGTCAAGCCGGCGCTGCTGCCGCGGATGATCTGCGGCAAGCACGTCGTGATGTACCGCAAGGCCGATGGCTCGGTCGCCGCGCTGGAGGATGCCTGCTGGCACCGCCTGGTGCCGCTGTCCAAGGGACGGCTCGAAGGCGACACGGTCGTCTGCGGCTATCACGGCCTGAAATACAACGCGCAAGGGCGCTGCACCTTCATGCCCTCGCAGGAGACCATCAACCCGTCGGCCTGTGTGCGCGCCTATCCCGTTGTCGAGCGTCACCGCTACATCTGGCTCTGGATGGGCGATCCCGCGCTGGCCGATCCCGCGCTGGTGCCCGACCTGCACTGGAATCACGACCCGGCCTGGGCCGGCGACGGCAAGACCATCCACGTCAATTGCGACTACCGCCTCGTGCTCGACAATCTCATGGACCTCACCCACGAGACCTTCGTGCACGGCTCGTCCATCGGCAACGAGGCGGTCGCGGAGGCGCCGTTCGACGTCACCCATGGCGAGAAGACGGTGACGGTGACGCGCTGGATGCGCGGCATCGAGGCGCCGCCGTTCTGGGCGAAACAACTCGGCAAGTCCGGACTCGTCGACCGCTGGCAGATCATCCGTTTCGAAGCGCCGTGCACCATTGCCATCGACGTCGGCGTGGCGCCGACCGGCACCGGCGCGCCGGAAGGCGACCGCTCGCAGGGCGTCAACGGCTTCGTGCTCAACACCATCACGCCAGAGACCGAGAAGACCTGCCACTATTTCTGGGCCTTCGTGCGCAACTATCAGCTCGGCGAGCAGCGCATCACCACCGAGATCCGCGAGGGCGTCTCCGGCATCTTCCACGAGGACGAGCTGATCCTCGAGGCGCAGCAGCGCGCGATGGACGAGAACCCGGATCGCATCTTCTACAATCTCAACATCGACGCCGGCGCGATGTGGACGCGCAAGCTGATCGACAAGATGGTGGCAAAGGAAAACCCGCCGCAGCACCTCCAGGCTGCGGAGTAAGCCGACATGGCCGAGCGTGAGGTCGACCGCTCCGTCTCGCAGACCGTGAAGGCGCAGCTCGCGCTGCGCGACCAGCTCCTCTCGGGCTCGTTGCGCCCGGGCGAGCGCATCTCCGAGCTCCAGGCGGTGGAGACCACCGGCGCCTCGCGCACCCCGGTGCGCATGGCGCTGGTGCGGCTGGAGGAGGAGGGCCTCTTGGAGGCGATTCCCTCCGGCGGCTTCATGGTGAAGGCGTTCTCCGAGCGCGACATCTCCGATTCCATCGAGCTGCGCGGCACGCTGGAAGGGCTCGCCGCGCGCTTTGCCGCCGAGCGCGGCGTGTCCGCGCGCGAGCTCGAGCCGCTGAAGGAGTGCCTTGCCGCGATCGACGAGCTGTTGCGCCAGGTCCCGATCTCGGTGGATGCGTTCTCGTCCTATGTCACGCTGAACGCGCGCTTCCACGCCCTGCTCACCGAATTGTCGCGAAGCCCGCCGCTGATCCGGCAGATCGACCGCGCCTCGTCGCTGCCGTTTGCATCCCCAAGCGGTTTCGTGATGGCGCAGTCCGCGCTGCCCGAGGCGCAGCAGATCCTGATCATCGGGCAGGAGCACCACCGCGTCGTGATCGACGCCATCGAGAACCGCGAAGGCGCCCGCGCCGAAGCGGTCATGCGCGAGCATGCGCGGCTCGCGGTGCGCAATCTGCGGCTTGCGCTACGCAACCGAACCCATCTCGACCTGCTGCCGGCGCTCGCGCTGATCAAGTCCGCAACCGATTGAGGGGAGTGTCATGCGCTTCATCGAAACCTGGAGTCCGGCGACGCTCGTCTCGACGCGCGATCTCGCGCCGGGCATCCGCGAATTCCTGATCCGGCCGGACCAGTTCGACGGCGCCGCCTATCCGGTCGGCAGCCACATCAATATCAGCGTCACCATCGACGGGCAGCCCGAGACGCGGTCCTATTCGCTGGTCGGGGAAGCGTCGTCGCGGGGTTTAAGGATCGCGGTGCGCCGCGCCGAGGACTCGCGTGGCGGCTCGCGCTATATGTGGTCGTTGCAGCCGGGCGCGCGGCTCGACATCACGACGCCCGCCTCGCTGCTCGCAGTCGACTGGGCGCGCCAACATTACTGCCTGATCGCCGGCGGCATCGGCATCACCCCGATTCTCGGCGCGGCGCAGGCGCTGGCGCGGCGCGGCGCCGATGTCACGCTGCATTACGCGGTGCGCTCGCGCACCGAGGCTGCCTATCTCGACGATCTCGCCGCAACGCTTGGTGATCGCCTGGTCGTTCACGCCAGCGATGAGGGCAAGCGGCTCGATCTCGACGCCCTGTTCGCCTCGGTGCCCAAGGATGCGCTGGCGCTGTTCTGCGGCCCGATGCGGATGCTGGATGCCGCGCGCCACGCCTGGATCGGCGCCGGCCATCCGCTTCCCGATCTGCGCTACGAGACGTTCGGTTCCAGCGGCACGCTGCCGACCGAGACGTTTCGCGTGCGCTTGAAAGGCTCCGATGTCGAGCTGGAGATCCCACGCGAGCGCTCGATGCTGGACGTGCTCAACGCCAGCGGCCACGACGTCATGTACGATTGCAAGCGGGGCGAATGCGGCCTGTGCGCCATCGACGTGGTCGCGATCGACGGCGAGATCGACCATCGCGACGTCTTCTTCAGCGACCATCAGAAGCAAAGCAACCAGAAGATCTGCGCCTGCGTCTCCCGCGCCCGGGGCACCATCACGGTGGACACGCTGCTGCGGGCGGATCCTGTCTGAGGAGAAGCTGGGGCGGGGACGCCGCGGCAACACCTGGTCAATGGCGTCTTTCATGATTTTCGAGTCTTTGGCATGGTCGCGGGCATGTTCTGGTTGCGCCGTGGCCAAATGCAGCCTGGAGACCTGACCATGAATGAGTTGGGATTAAGCCGACGTCGGATGTTGACGGGCGCAGGAGGGGTGTTGATCGGCCAGATGATTGGCGAGAGTTCGGCCGCGGGTTTTGAATGGCAGCCGACCTCGTTGCGCGAAGCCGGATTCTCCAATGATCTGGACGCTCGGCTCGACAAGGCCATTGCCGACAAGCGGGTCTGGAATCTCCACAGCGTCATCGTGGTGCGCAATGGACGGCTGGTCTTCGAGCGCTACTTCGAGGGCGAGGACACCGCGAGAGGAAGCCGGCCCATCGGCGTGGTGTCGTTCAAGCCGGATTCGCTTCACGATTTGCGCTCGGCATCCAAAAGCGTCGTCGGCTTGCTCTATGGCATTGCGCTGGCCGCCGGCAAAGTGCCGGCGCCCGAAGATCAACTGCTGCCGTCTTTTCCCGAATATGCGGATCTCGCAGCCGATCCGGTTCGCAGCCGCTGGACACTCCACCACGTGCTGTCCATGACAATGGGCACCGAATGGAACGAGGCGATGCCCTATACCAACCCGGCCAACAGCGAGACCGCCATGGACATGGCGCCTGATCGCTACCGATATATCCTCGACCGGCCGATGATAATGGAGCCCGGCAAGCGCTGGGTCTATAATGGTGGCGCCACTGCGCTGCTGGGACGGCTGATCGCCAGAGGCACGGGCAAGTCGCTGCATGAATACGGGCGTGAGGTTCTTTTCGACCCGCTCGGTATCGGCCCGACCGATTGGTACGCCGACAACGGCGGTGAACTGATCGCGGCTTCCGGCCTGCGGATGACCCCGCGCGATTTCGCTCGGATCGGCGAGCTGACTTTGCGCGGTGGCGTTTGGAAAGGCCGTTCGGTGGTTCCCGCGGAATGGATCGCGCGCAGCACTTCGCCTTTGGTGCACATCGCGGAAGAGCGCCATTACGGCTATCAATGGTACAATCTGGATTTCACCATGGAGACACCGACGATATCGCGCTCGAACCAGCGTCTCTGGAACGCCGCCGGCAATGGTGGTCAGCGTCTGACCGTGTTTCCCGGGCTCGATCTGGTCGTCGTCACCACAGCAGGCAACTACAACGCCAAGGACAACAATTTGCCGCCGCTGCGCATCATTACCGATGTCGTGATGCCAAGCCTGCTGTGACCCGAGAAAACTTCAGTTGCGAGTATACGCCCTAGGCTGCGTATGTCGCCCGCAGCTTCTTCGTTTCGAGCAGGGCTAGGACTCCATCCGCCGACACCGGCCGGCTGATGAGGTAACCCTGCACTTCGTCGCAACCGATCTGGTGCAGATATTCGAGCTGGTCGGCGGTCTCGACACCTTCCGCGACCACGCCGATGCGCAGGTCGCGCGCGAGCCCAATCACCGATTTCACGATTGCGGCGCAGTCCGGCTGCACCAGCATGTCGCGGATGAAGGACTGGTCGATCTTGATGCGGCTGAACGGCAGCTTGCGCAGATAGGTCAGCGAGGAGAAGCCGGTGCCGAAATCGTCGAGCGCCACGGTGACGCCGAGCTCCAGCAGCGCGTTGAGGACGGACGCGGCGGAGGCGTATTTCGACAGCAGCATCGATTCCGTGATCTCGATCTCGAGCCGGTGCGGGGCGATCTTCGCGTCCGCAAGTGCCTGCACGATGATCTGGAGGAGGCCGTTGTTGTGAAACTGCGCGGCCGAGAAATTCACGGCGACCCTGATCTCTTCGGGCCACTCGGCAACCGTCGCGCAGGCGCGGCGGACGACCCATTCGCCGATCTCGTGGATCAGCCCGGTTTCCTCGGCGATCGGAATGAACTCGCTCGGCGGCACCAGTCCGCGCTGGGGATGCTGCCAACGCAGCAGCGCCTCGAACCCGGTGATGCGGTTGCCGTCGAGGTCGAGAAAGGGCTGGAACACCAGGAACAGCTCGTCCCTGGCGATGGCGCCTTCCAGATCCGATTGCAGCGCCTTGCGGTCGCGTGATGAGCGGTCGTCGGTTTCCTCGAAGAAACACGCCGTGCCGGGTCCGGCCTTCTTGGCGCGGTAGAGCGCGGCGTCGGCGTTCTTCATGATGTCGAGTTGCGTGCTGCCGTCACGCGGCGCCAGCACGATGCCGACGCTGGTCGCGCCGACGATCTGGCGGCCCTCGATCTGGAACGGTTCGTCGAAGGCCGCGACGAAGCGCTCCGCGATCTCGAGCGCATCCTCCGGCCGCGCCAGATTGGCCATTACCAGCGCGAACTCGTCGCCGCCGATGCGTGCGACATGCTCGGCCGCGCGGGTGCAGCGTTGCAGGCGACTCGCGATCTGGACCAGAAACTCGTCACCGGCAGGATGGCCGAACTTGTCGTTGACCTCCTTGAAACGATCGAGATCGAGCAGAAGGACCGCGAATTCCTCGCCGGACAGAGCGAGCCGCTTCAAGGCTGCATCCAGCGTTTCGTTGAAGGCGACGCGATTGGGCAGATGGGTCAGCGGGTCCTGCCGCACCGTACGCTCAGCCTCAATCTGCCGCATCACGCGCCGTGCGAACGCGATCGAATTGACGAACACGCTGCGCAGCAGCACCGATCCGTAGACCACCACCAGGAAAGCGATCAGCAGAAACGCCGGATCGCCATTCCTGCCGAGGCAGATCGCGATGCCAGCGAAGATCGGGGCCGTGAATGCGATCGCCGCGATCGGGATCGTGGCGAAGGCCAGCGCGCCCCCCGCCAGCATCCCCGAACAAAGGCAGGTGATGACGAGCTGCCCGCCGGTTGAGGCATCGGCGAAGAATGCGACCGGAACGGTGCCCCAGGCGGCACCGAGGATGAAAGCATTGCGCACCAGCCGATGCATGGCCCGGCGCGAGACGAATTGCGGTTTGGTGATGCGGCGCGCGGCATGGGATTGCAGGCCGAACGCGATCGCGGCGCCCGCCACGATGGCGGCCCAGATCAAGGCCAGCTTCAAGCCCGGCGAATGCCACAGCGCGACGACGAGCACCCCGGCGTTGCAGGCATTGGCCAGCATGATGCCGACCGAATAGCCGAGCACCAGCGACATCTGTTCGGCGCGGATATGGCCGGCGACGGCTTCGTCGGTTACGGGACCGCCAAAGGCCGACAGATCGCCGGCGAACAGCCGCGCGAAATAGCTGGTCGTTTGAGTCCGCATTCCAGAGCCCAGCAGCATGGGCCGTTTGTCCGGCCCGATCCGGAGAATTCGCTGCAAACCTTTGACGAACTATGAATTATCCCCGCTTGTGACGATAGCCGCGACCACTTCTGCGTGTTCGTCACGTCGTATCGATAACAAATCGATACAAATGCGCGCCGGCGAGGTTACGGTCACGGAGCTTGGGGCGCTGAAGCTACTATGGCGCCATGGCCGGGCTAATCCGTTCGAAGGACAGCGTCGCGTCCGCTCGCCTATGTCCCGGCCATCGACGCCTTTGAGGCCACGAGGGAACGTGCGTCCAAACAGCTTCGAGCCGGCGGTCGGCTCGGTGCTGAGACTTCCGATCACGCGATGCGGTTAGGGCGGGAGCGCCTGGACTTGGCACGGCACCCGGCTGCAAATAATCCTCGGCGCCATCTCACAGCTTGTTTCGGTTCTTGCTCGCTCCCTTCAATTTTGGAGCGTCCGAAGTCGATTTTGCCCAATCTGCCATTTGCATGCAGGTCAGCAGGTCGACATAGCTGTCACTGCCGCCAGCCGTCGCTTCGCCTTCGCATCGGGTTCGAAGGCTGTCGGAATTCGTGAGCCAAACGGAATGAAGTTGTTGCAGCGCGGAATTTTCGTCGCGCATGCAATCGTCGTAGGACTGCGCCAGATCCAGGCCCATCGCCTTGTCAGTGGCTACGGTGGCCTTGCAGGTCGCCTCGACATTGAGTTGAGGGACGCGTTCGCTGACTGGAATTGTTGTTTGGCCGCCTATCATCGCCAAGGTCAGCAATACAATCTTCATGCAGGACTCCCCGTTTGAGATTTCACTGAAGCAATTTCATCAGGCGACCGAGCGGGCATCGTATTGATTTGAATCAAGGGGAACGAAGGAGATTGTCTCTCAATATTGCGCGAGTAAACACACCGACCAGCACCGAGACAGTTTCGGGCAACCAGCCCGATCGCGCGAGCAAGAACACGAGGCAGATTGTGATAGTAGTGGGGTATTGAAGACGCAGACGATCCCTGCTGGCCCAAACGTTCAGGTTGTGCTAAAGTAATTCTAGAGGGCCCGTATTGCGCAAGCGACCGAAGATGCCCCTCAAGCGACGCTAGTTCGACCAGGCTTTATATCTCTGTTTCTAGCAATTTGTTTCGAGTTCTGCAGACGCCGTGCGGCGTTTGATGCGGTCGGTGACGCACGTTATCTTGCAAGCAATAAGCGCCCCTCGCGCTAGATCGAAAATACTTCAATTCATACCGCCGCGAGCGGTGTGAACGCATCTGACATCGGCTTTGCTGCCATTCTTCTCTTCGTTTTGATTGCCGTCGCGCCACTCTGCAAGGCAATACGCTGAGACCTTCAATGCTCAGATCCTCGAACGCGATCATGCCGACGGTAACAAGGTGAATCGAACGAAGTCGCAAATCAGAGGTCACCAAATCAGAAGAGGAGGATTCGACATGTTTCGAGGAATTCTGACGCTGACAATTTCTCTTTGCCTTGGTGCGGCGGCCGTGCCTACCGCGCGGGCGCAGGGCACTGCACCGGCCGTTACCGAACAAGAGGCGCATGCCATCGCAGTGGATGCCTATGTCTACTTTTACGCGCTAATGTCGATGGACATCTCGAGAAAGCAATTCACCAACGGCACGACCGATTTCAGAGGTCCGATGAATACCTTTGTCAACGTGCCGGAATACCCCCCGGCCAATTTCAAGGGCGTGGTGCGGTCGAACTTCGACACGCTGTATTCCGTCTCCTGGCTGAACATGACCAAGGAGCCTGTCGTCATCTCCGCACCAGATACAAGTGAGCGCTACTATCTGCTGCCGATGCTCGACATGTGGACCGATGTCTTCGCGTCGCCCGGCTGGCGAACGACGGGCACCAAGGCCGGTACGTTCCTGATCACACCCCCAGGCTGGCGGCCCGATCTGCGCGAAAGGTTCGCGGAAGAATTCAAGCTTCCGAGCGACACCCAGCGCATCGAGGCGCCGACGCCCCATGTCTGGGTGATCGGCCGCACCAAGACGGATGGCCCGCCCGATTACGATGCCGTCCATAAGATCCAGGCCGGTTACAAGGTCACGCTGCTTTCCGAGTACGGCAAGACACCCAAGCCGGTCGAGTTCAAGCCGGACCCAAGCGTCGACATGAAGACGCCGCCGAAGGTCCAGGTCGATACCATGTCGGCCGGCGTGTACTTCGCCAGCGCCGCAGAACTGCTCAAGCTTCACCCGCCGCATGCTACCGATGAGCCGATCATTGCGCAGATGAAGAAAATCGGCATCGAGCCCGGCAAGAGCTTTGACATCGGTAGGCTCGATCCGGTGTTGCAACGGGCGCTGGAGACCGCTCCGCACGACGGCCAGAAGCTGATGGCCTGGAAAGTGCCGACACTTGCGCGGGTCGCAAATGGCTGGTCGATGAACACCGATACGATGGGTGTCTACGGCAACTACTACTTGAAGCGGGCCATCGTCGCCCAACTTGGGCTGGGCGCGAACCTGCCTGAGGATGCCATCTATCCGCTCAATCTCGGCGACGCGACCGGCAAGCCGCTGGATGGAGCCAACAAGTACACAATTACGTTCGAGAAGGGCGCCGCCCCGCCGGTCAACGCCTTCTGGTCGATCACGCTATACGACCCGGAAGGTTTTCAGGTCGGCAATGCGCTCAACCGTTTTGCCGTGAGCAGCTGGATGCCGTTCAAGTACAACGCAGACGGGTCGCTCGATATATTCTTCCAGAATGATAGCCCGGGCAAGGACAAGGATGCGAACTGGCTTCCGGCGCCGAAGGGAGCCTTTAGTCTGACCATGCGCCTTTACAGCCCGAAGTCCGATGCGCTGACCGGAAAGTGGAATCCGCCGCCGGTCGTGAGGACGCAGGACGGAACGGTGGGCTTGGCCCAATAAAGTTGATTTGAGCGCCGGCGCTTCGGCGCCGGCGTTCGACCGCATGAACACAATGGCGATGCGGCTCAACTGGCCCAGGACCGAAGCACCGTCGATCCTGCCTTCGGGCGAAGGGACGTGGTACCCGCCGGGCGTGAAGCTGGTCTTGTAGAGACAGTCAGCGGCTCAGCGTCCCAACTGCTTGGGGTCGTAATAAAAGCGTTCCTCGACGAGTTCATCCCCCCGCCATGTCTGCCATGCGATCTCATCCAACGTTCGGATGATGCCCTCGGCGGTGGTGAAGCTGAAGGTCCAGCGCGTCGCGACATGATCGCCCTCGATCAGGCTCGGCCCGATGCGCACCGCCTTGACTTCCCTGGAGGCCGCCAGCGCGCCGCGCTCCTTGGCGACGAGCTTGTCGCGGCCGACTGTCGGTGCCGCGTTGTTCTCGTAGGTCGCGGCCTCGGGCGTATAGAACTGCTCGATTGCGCCGATGAAATCCCCGGTCTCCAATCGCTTGGCAAAAGCTTCGACGACGTCACGGCTCGGCATGGCACACCTCACGAATAACCGACTGATGGTTGGTAAATACCGACCGATAGTCGAAAAGTCAACTGGCCGCTTGTGCCGAATTCGATTAGACGAGACCCATGGCAAAACAGGCGGAGCGACGGGCGGGGACATCGGAGGCGATCCTGACGGCGGCGCGTCGCCTGTTCGGGGCGCAAGGATTTGCCGCGACGACGATGGACGAGATCGCCGAAGCCACCGGCGTCGCCAAGGGCGCGGTCTATCATCACTTCAAGACAAAGGAAGCGGTGTTCGAAGCGGTGTTCGACAACGTCTCGCGCGATCTCGTCGCCGAGATCGACGGCGCCGCGCGTTCCGAGAAGGATGTGCTCGCCGCGATGGTCGCCGGCACCCAGCATTATTTCGCCGCAACCGCGAAGGGGCCGACCGGCCAGATCATCCTGCGCGATGGCCCGGCGGTGCTCGGCTGGGAGCGCTGGCGAGAGATCGACGCCAAACATTTCGGCGGCAAGCTGCCGCGCGCGATTGCGGCGGCGATGGAAGCCGGCCTGATTGCGCGGCAGCCGGTCGAGCCGCTGGCCCGGCTGCTGCTCGGCGCGGTAACAGAGGCCGCGGTCGCCTGCGCCGGACGCGCCGATATCGCAAGGGCGGGTGCGGAATATACCCGTGCGTTCAGGTCGCTGGTCGAGGCGCTGCGCGTCGCTGCATGATCGTGCTAAGTGATGATTGGAAACGCCCCCACCAACAAAAAGAACAGTAGCGCATGAACGCAACTTCCTCCCTGACGCCCTCCGACCCTGAATTCGACTACATCATCGTCGGTGCCGGCTCTGCCGGCTGCGTGCTCGCCAACCGGCTGTCGGCGAACGGCAAGCACAGCGTGCTGCTGCTCGAGGCAGGCCCGAAGGATTCCAACATCTGGATTCACGTGCCGCTCGGCTACGGCAAGCTGTTCAAGGAAAAGACCGTCAACTGGATGTACCAGACCGAGCCGGAGCCCGAGCTGAAGGGTCGTCAGGTGTTCCAGCCGCGCGGCAAGACGCTGGGCGGATCGAGCTCGATCAACGGCCTGCTCTATGTCCGCGGCCAGCACGAGGATTACGACAGATGGCGTCAGCGCGGCAACGCGGGCTGGGGCTATGACGACGTGCTGCCCTATTTCAAGAAGGCTGAGAACCAGTCGCGCGGCGCCGATCAATATCACGGCAGCGGCGGCCCCCTGCCGGTGTCCAACATGGTCGTGACCGATCCGCTGTCGAAGGCCTTCATCGATGGCGCGGTCGAGAGCGGTCTGCCCTACAATCCTGATTTCAACGGCGCCACGCAGGAAGGTGTCGGCCTGTTCCAGACCACGACCCGCAATGGCCGCCGCGCCTCGACCGCGGTGGCCTATCTCGGCCCCGCCAAGGCCCGCGGCAATCTCAAGATCGAAACTGGCGCGCTCGGCCAGCGCGTGCTGTTCGAGGGCCGCCGCGCGGTCGGCGTTGAATACCGTCAGGGCGCCACATTGCGTCGCGCCCGTGCGCGCAACGAGGTCGTGCTGTCGAGCGGCGCCTACAACTCGCCGCAGCTGCTCCAGCTCTCCGGCGTCGGGCCCGGCGACCTCCTGCGCAAGCACGGCATCGATGTCGTGCTGGACGCGCCGGGCGTCGGGCACGATCTCCAGGACCACATGCAGGTCCGTATCGTGATGCGCTGCTCGCAGAAGATTACGCTCAACGACACCGTCAATCACCCGCTCCGCCGCACCATGGCCGGCGCGCGCTATGCGCTGTTCCGCAAAGGCTGGCTGACGATCGCGGCGGGCACCGCGGGCGCGTTCTTCAAGACCAGTCCGCGGCTGGCCTCGCCGGACATCCAGGTCCATTTCCTGCCGTTCTCGACCGACAAGATGGGCGAGAAGCTTCATGCTTTCTCCGGCTTCACGGCGTCGGTGTGCCAGCTCCGCCCCGAAAGCCGCGGGTCCTTGCGCATCAAAAGCGCCGACCCGACAGTGCCGCCGGAGATCCGCATCAACTACATGTCGACCGAGACCGACCGCACCACCAACGTGGAAGGCCTGAAGATCCTGCGCAACATATTGCATGCACCGGCGCTGAAGCCTTTCGTGGTCGACGAGTACGATCCCGGGACGAAGGTAGCCACGGATGCCGAGCTGCTGGATTATTGCCGTGAGCGGGGCAGCACCATCTACCATCCGACCTCGACCTGTCGTATGGGCAATGATGCGCTCGCGGTGGTCGATCAGCGGCTGAAGGTGAGGGGCTTCGAAGGCCTTCGTGTGGTCGACGGCTCGATCATGCCTGACCTGGTCTCGGGGAACACCAACGCGCCGATCATCATGATCGCCGAAAAGGCCTCCGACATGATATTGGAGGATGCGCGGTAAACTCGCGTCTTGAGAGGATTTGGGCTTGGCTACGCGATTCAAGATCGGCACACGCAAGAGCGCGATGGCGCTGGCACAGACGGAAGAGATCGCGCGCCGCCTGACCGCTGCCATGCCCGATCTCGACGTCGAGATCGTCAAGTTCGACACCACGGGCGATCTCGACCAGACCAGCAAGCTGTTGCCCCATGGCGGCAAGGGTGGTGCCTTCGTGGCCCAGATCCGCGCCGCCGTGCTGTCGGGCGAACTCCAGGCGGCGATGCATTCGCTGAAGGACATGCCCGGCAACGAAGACACGCCGGGCCTCGTGATCGGCGCCACGCTCTCGCGCGATCCCCCCAATGACGCGCTTGTGCTGCGTGACGGCGTGACGCTGGAGGCATTGCGCCAATCTCGTGGCAAGGGTTTCAAGATCGGCACCAACGCCGTCCGCCGCGCCGCCTATGCGCGGCGATTGTTTCCCGACGTCGAGATCATCCACTTCCGTGGCGCCGCCGACACGCGCGTGCGAAAACTCGACAATGGCGAGAAGCAGCGCCTGCCGGATGGCGGCGCGGTGGGGCCTGCGGACGCGCTGATCATGGCGCGGTCCGGCCTCGACCGCGTCGGCCTTTCACAGCGCATCGCCTACGAGTTTACCGCAGCGGAGATGCTGCCGGCAGCGGGACAGGGCATCGTCGCGGTCGAATGCGCGGCACAGGACTGGCATACGCGTCGTATCCTCGCATCGATCGATGATCCCGCTGCACACGCCTCCGCCGATGCCGAGCGCGAAGTGCTGTGGGTGCTGAACGGCCATTGCAATTCGCCGGTGGCGGGCTTTTCGACCATTGCGGGCGATCAGATGTCGCTCACCGCGTCCGTGCTCGATCTCTCCGGCAACACCATCATCGAAGCCTTGCGTTCGGGCCCCGCCAATCGCCCCCGCGAACTCGGCCGTGCGGTGGGACTGGATCTGCTGGCCAAGGGCGCCGCCGAGATCATCGAGCGCAGCCGTCCGCGGTAAGCTTTCCCGCAGGTTCGCAATGGCGAGGGGGACAGCGCTGCGATGATGGCATCATGCGCCTGTTTTGCCCGACGCGTCAAATGTTGGCGCGACCTGATGCGATGACGGCGCACCTGATTTCGGTCCGCCCTAAGTCATTGATCGGGCGTGGCCTCTCTACTGTGCATGGGGTTGTTTTCGCGTTTTTTTGTTTTTCCGCTCCCCAGGCGCAAAATAAATCAGCCCCGCACACGTTTCAGCATCTGCTCGACATGGGCGATCGGCGTCTCCGGCTGGATGCCGTGGCCGAGATTGAAGATGAACCGCCCCTGCGCAAAATTCGCCAGCGTGTTGTCGACCGCGCGGTCGAGCGCGGCGCCGCCTGTGATCAGCACCAGCGGATCGAGATTGCCCTGAACCGCAACCTTGCTCTGCACGCGCTCGCGGATGAAGGCCGGCTCCGCGGTCCAGTCGA
The DNA here is from genome assembly GCF_040547695.1 of Bradyrhizobium sp. JR4.3. Classification (NCBI taxonomy): domain Bacteria; kingdom Pseudomonadati; phylum Pseudomonadota; class Alphaproteobacteria; order Hyphomicrobiales; family Nitrobacteraceae; genus Bradyrhizobium; species Bradyrhizobium sp. JR4.3. The sequence goes on from NZ_JBEPQF010000023.1 coordinate 20,894, forward strand.
TGCTGACAGCGTTGACGCCGGTCGCCTCGACGAACCCGGGCAGTTGCGCACCGGCACCGCGCGGAAAGCCGATGATCTTCGCGTCCGGCACCTTGGCGCGCACGCCTTCGACGATGCGCCGGGTCGGCTCGACCGACCAGCGCGCGAACTCGGCAGGGGGCAGCACCCCGGCCCAGGTGTCGAAGATCTGCAAGGCGTTGGCGCCTGCCGCAAGCTGCGCCAGCAGATATTCGATCGAGTTCTCGACCAGCACGTCGATGATCTCAGCGAACGCCTCCGGATGCCGGTAGGCCATCATCCGCGCCGGCGCCTGGTCAGGCGTGCCCTGGCCGGCGACCATGTAGGTCGCCACCGTCCAAGGGGCGCCGCAGAAGCCGATCAGCGCGATCCTGGGATCGAGCGCCCCGCGCACGATTTTGAGCGCCTCGAACACCGGCGCGAGCTTGCCGAAATCGGCGTGTTTCGCCAGTGTCGCGACCTTGGCGGGATCATCCAGCGGTTCGAGCCGCGGACCCTCGCCGACCTCGAAGCGCACGGAACGTCCGAGCGCATAGGGGATCACCAGGATGTCGGAGAAGATGATCGCCGCATCGAAGCCGAACCTCCGGATGGGCTGCAGCGTCACCTCGGCGGCAAGCTCCGGGTTGAAGCAGAGGTCGAGGAAGCCGCCGGCCCTGGCGCGCACCTCGCGATATTCCGGCAAGTAACGGCCGGCCTGCCGCATCATCCAGATCGGCGGAATGACCTGCCGCTGGCCGGAGAGGACGTCGATGAAAGGCTTTGTCGCAGACTGGGGCACGAACGGTCCTGAGGATGGTTAGGGCTCCTGATACACCGCCGCGGCCCGAAGCGGAACAGGGGAACCAAGCGCAATTCGACCGCGTTGACCAGCCAACGGAGGACGAGACCATGGCTGAGACATTCAACCCCGCGCCGCATGATAAGCACGCCGACGATCTGCACGAAGCGCTCGCCGCCGATCGCCACGCCAAGCTCGATGCCGGGCTGAAAGATACCTTCCCGGCGTCCGATCCCGTGAGCGCCGCCCAGCCAACGCCCTCGAAGGCCGATGCGGAGGCCGACAATCCCTCGCTCTGGGACAAGGTTAAGGCCATCTTCAGCTAGCCGCGGGAGCGCCGGATTCCGATAGGTCTGCTAATGCCCTGTTAGCGATGCGCTGATTCCGGTGTCCGTACGACTACGGGAACCGCCGACATCGCCGCATATTTCTGCGGGCGTTTCAGAGTTCAATAACAGAAGCAGCAGAGTTTCCGATCTTCGGAGAATTCTGCCGCATGAGTGCTGTGACCCAAAGAGCCGGATTGAGCCGCCTGCCGCTGCGGGCAGCTGCGTTCGTCGCGCTGACGTGCGTGGCCATCCTCGGCGTCAGCGGCTGGCGGGAATGGGCGGCCCGCGACGCGGTGCTCAAGGGCGCCGAGACCGAGATGGCCAACGTTGCGCGATCGCTGACGCAGCATGCCGATGACAGCCTCGATCTGCTGGATTCTGGCGTCGTCGGCGTCGTCAGCCGGCTGGAGATGGACGGCACCGAGCCGGCCACGATCGCCAAGCTCAGAACCCTGCTGGAGGTGCGCAAGAAGGCGGTAGAGCGCATCCACAGCCTCGCCATCATTGACGACCGCGGCAACTGGTTGACCTCGCCCGGCACGATCGGCTCGACTCTGAACGACGACGCGTTCTTCCGTTATCACCAGCTCTCGCCGAAACGGGAGCCCCATGTCGGCCGGCCCGTGAAGAGCCTGCTCGACGGCGAGTGGGTCGTCACCCTGTCGCGCCGTTTCAACAAGCTGGATGGCAGCTTCGGTGGCGTGGTGCTCGCGACCATCAGCTCGGGATATCTCTCGCATTTCTACGAACAGTTCGAGATCGGCCGCAACAGCTCGGTGGCGTTGACACACGGCGACGGCCTGATCATCGCGCGCTACCCGAGCAACGAGAAATACATCGGCCGCAGCGTTGCCAATACGCCGCTGTTCCGCGACGCCGCTCTGCAGCGGCCGGGCGGCGTCTATCATTTCAAGTCGCCGCTCGATGGCGCCGAACGCGTCAGCTTCTTCAAGCGCTCTGGCCGTTATCCGCTGGTCCTGCTCGCCACCGTCGACAAGGACGAGCTGCTCGCACCCTGGCGCGCTGCGGTGATCTCCCGCATGCTCTACGTGCTCGCGTTGGTCATGCTGATCGCAATCATTGGTGCGGTGCTGGTGCGGCAGTTGCAGCGGGGCCAGAGCATGGCGGCCGCGCTGGTCGAGAAGGAAGCGAATTTCCGACTGCTTGCCGAAAGCTCCAGCGACATGGTGACGCGTATGGGGCTCGACGAGCGGCTGCGCTATGTCTCGCCATCGTCGATTGGCGTCGTCGGCTGGCGCGCCAATCAGCTGATCGGAACCTTCGCGCTCGCCGGCATTCACGCGGACGACCGGCCGCAGGTCCAGGCTCTCGTCGACGCCATGAAACGCGGCGAGAAGGAGGAGGTGCGCGTTACCTATCGCAACGCGCACCGGCAGAACGCCGAAGTCTGGCTCGAATCGACCATGCGGGTGACCCGCAAGGAGAGTGGCAGCGTCGACGGCGTGGTCGCGATCTCGCGCGACATCACCGAGCAGAAGAAGCTCGAGACCCGGCTCGAAACGCTCGCGATCGAGGACAGCCTCACCGGGCTTGCTAATCGCCGCCGCTTCGATGAACGACTGAAGGAGGAGTGGGCGCGTGCCTATCGCGAGCGCTCCAGCCTTTCCCTGCTGATGATCGACGTCGACCACTTCAAGTCTTACAACGACGAATACGGCCATCCCGCGGGCGATGCCTGCCTCCGGCAGGTGGCGCAGATCATCGCCGCCGAGATGCATCGTTCCGGCGATCTGGCGGCGCGTTACGGCGGCGAGGAGTTCGCCATGCTGCTGCCGAACACCGACGCTGCCGGCTGCGCCCTGATCGGCGACCGGATCCGACGGGCGATCCGCGATGCGGGCCTCGTCCACGCCAGCAACCATGCGGCTGGCTGCGTCACCGCTTCGCTCGGCGGTGCTGCCTGCCGGCCGGCGCTGGAGCGCACGGCCGGCGTCACCTCGCTGATCGAGGCCGCCGACCAGGCGCTCTATGCCGCCAAGGAAGCCGGGCGCAACCGGCTGATGATGTCGGGCGAGGTGAGCAACCTTCTTCTCAAGGCGTCCGGTCAGTAACCCCGCTCAATAATGCGGGGGGCGCTCATTGGCGGCTCCCGGCGCATTCGCCTCGGCCTCCTGCAGCCGCTCGCCGAGCTCTGCGATCCTTCGCGTCAGCGCGTCGATCTGCTTCCACTGCGCGGTGATGGTCTGGTTCAGCGTCTCGATCGCGTCGTCCTGATAGGCGAGGCGCGTCTCAAGCGTGTCGATGCGCTCGCCGAGCGTCTGGATCTCATTCGTCACGTGCCGCGTCCTTATTTCGTTCGGGCGAGCCAAGTTCTTGCAAGCCGAGTTGTTGCGCGCCAAGTTGCTGCAAACCATGACCGAGCGCGACACGTTCGTCGAACACGAAGCATTCGCCGCGCCAGCGACTCTGAGCCTCCGGCACCTCTTCCAGATATTTGAGAATGCCGCCTTTGAGGTGATAGACCTCGGCAAAGCCGCGCGCGAGCAGATGCGCGCTCGCTTTCTCGCAGCGGATGCCGCCGGTGCAGAACATCGCGATTCTGCGGTGTTTGACAGGATCGAGCCGTTCGGCCGCAAATTCCTTGAACTGGCCAAAGCTCTCGATGCCTGGGTCGAGCGCGCCGTCGAACGTCCCCATCGCCACCTCGAAGGCGTTCCTGGTGTCGAGCACCAGCGTGTCGGGCGCCGCGATCAGCGCGTTCCATTCGCTCGCATCGACATAGGTGCCGACCTGCCGGGTCGGATCTGCGGCTTCGTCGCCGAGCGTGACGATCTCCTTCTTCAGCCGCACCTTGAGCCGGCCGAATGGCATCGCCTCGGCGGTCGAGAACTTCAATTCGAGATTGTTCAACCTGCCGCTGAAGATGTCGCCGTGCGCGAGCTCATGGACGAGAGCGTCGATCGCCGCGCCCGCACCCGCGACCGTGCCGTTGATGCCCTCCTGCGCGAGCAGCACGCTCCCCTTCACCGCCAGGCCGGCGCAGAACGCGCGCAGCGGCTCGCGCAACTCCCGGTAATCGGGCAGGGCGGCGAATTGGTAGAAGGCGGCGACCTTGCAAATCATGGCGCCCGTTTAGCAGGCGGGGCGCGCCCGGAAAACCCGCAAGAAGCAGCTCTATTCCCAGCGGATGGCAGCCATTTCCCTGGTATGCCAGCATTGCCCCGGCGGGCCGGAATGTGTCATGTAGGCGCGGCTTTTTCCGAAACGACACGCCATCCGCGCCAGACGCCAACGAGAGCAAGAATTCGATGAGAAACTTCCATTTCCCCGGCAGGTCCACGGTCCACGCCACCAACGCGATGGTGGCGACCTCGCATCCGCAGGCGTCGCTCGCCGCGATCGAGGTGCTGCGCGAGGGCGGCACGGCAGTGGACGCGGCCGTTGCGGGCTCGGCCATTCTCGGCGTGATCGAGCCGCAATCGACCGGCATCGGCGGCGACTGCTTTGCGCTGATCCAGCCGCGCGGCGAGGGCAAGATCATCGCCTATAACGGCTCGGGGCGCGCGCCGAAGGCGGCGAACGCCGACTGGTATCTCGAGCGCAAGATCAACTCCGTGCCGCTGACCTCGGCGCATGCGGTGTCGATCCCCGGCGTGATCGACGCCTTTGCGACCGTTTTGCGCGACCACGGCAAGTTCGGCTTCGACCGGCTGCTTCAGCCCGCGATCAAGGCCGCCGAGGAAGGCTACGTCGTCGCCCCTCGCATCGCCTTCGACTGGAAGAACCAGTTCGAGAAGCTGAAGGGTGGCACCAACACGGAGCGGTATCTGTTGCCGCACGGCAAGCCGCCGGTGGCCGGCGACGTCATCCGCCAAGCCGAGCTCGGCAAGACGCTACGGGCGATCGCCAAGGACGGCCGCGACGCCTTCTACAAGGGCCCGATCGCCGAGGACATGGTGGAGACCCTGCGCGGAATCGGCGGCCTGCACACGCTCGACGATTTCGCCGCGCACACCACCGAGACGACGTCGCCGATCGGCACCATGTACAAGGGCCATGACGTCTGGCAGTGCCCGCCGAACGGACCCGGCCTCACCATGCTGCTGATGTTGAACATCCTGTCGCGGTTCGACCTGACGAAATACGCGCCACTCAGCGTCGAGCGCTTCCACCTCGAAGCCGAGGCCGCGCGCATCGCCTACATGCATCGCGAGCTGCATGTCGCCGATCCCGAGCATATGCAGGTCGAGGTCGCCAAGATCCTTGCCAAGGAATACTGCAACGAGCACATCGACAAGATCCGCATGGACGGCATGCTCGACCTGCCGAACGTCGCGCCGCCGATGAATCCCTCGACCATCTACATCACCGTCGTGGACAAGGACCGCAACGTCTGCTCGTTCATCAACTCGGTCGCGCATTCCTTCGGCTCCGCCATCGTCTCGAACAAGACCGGCATCCTGCTCCAGAATCGCGCCGGCGGCTTCCGCATCCAGCCCGGCCACCCGAATTGCATCGCCGGCGGCAAGCGCCCGCTGCACACGATCATGCCGAGCCTGCTCACCAAGGGCGGCCGCTCGGTGATGCCGTTCGCGGTGATGGGCGGACAATATCAGCCGGTTGGCCAGACCCATGTGGTGACCAACATCCTCGATTATGGCTGCGACGTGCAGGAGGCGATCGATATGCCGCGCGGCCTGCATTACGAAGGCCAGTACCAGCTCGAGGACAGCGTGCCGGCCGCCATTGTCGAAGGCCTGCAGAAGCTCGGCCACAAGACCACCAGCGTCGTCGGTCCGCTCGGCGGCGCGCAGGCGATCTGGATCGACTGGGACAAGGGGACGCTCACCGGCGGTTCCGATCCGCGCAAGGACGGTTGCGCGCTCGGATACTGACCGCCGCGCACGGGGTTCCCCGCGCAACATCAGCAAAATTTGACGAAGGGCGACGCGGCATTTGCTGCGTCGCCCTTTCTCGTTCGGAACGGAGTTCACTGCTTCAGGTTAAGGGCCGATGAGCGGTGCAGGCGTGCGCTGCTCTTGCTCGAAGCGGCGGAGGCCCTCCATGTCCGAAAAATCAGGTTCCGGACCGTCCGGATTCGATCGGCGCGCCTTCATGGCTGGCGCTGCCGGCAGTGCGCTGGTCCCCATGACAGCGCGTGCGGCCGCGCAGGATGCGAGCGTGTCGGCCGCGCAGGATCCGGCGCTCCCCGTCGATGTCACGCTGCGGGTCAACGGCAAGGACAAGCGCCTGCACATCGACGCGCGCACAACGGTGCTCGACGCGCTGCGGGAGCATCTCAAGCTCACCGGCAGCAAAAAGGGCTGCGACCACGGCCAATGTGGTGCCTGCACGGTACTGATCGACGATCGACGCGTGGTGTCGTGCCTGACGCTCGCGCTCGCGGCCGAGGGGCAGGAGATCACCACGATCGAGGGCCTTGCCACCGACGATCATTTGCATCCGATGCAACAGGCCTTCGTCGACAACGACGCGTTTCAATGCGGCTATTGTACGCCGGGCCAGATCATGTCCGCCGTGGCCTGCGTCAAGGAGGGGCATGCGGGCAGCGAGGCCGACATCCGCGAATACATGAGCGGCAACATCTGCCGCTGCGCCGCCTATCCCAACATCGTCGCTGCCGTGAAGCAGGCCGCGCCCGAGATCATGAAAGGCTAGGCCCATGCGATCGTTTTCCTACCAAAGGGCAACAGACCCCGACATGGCCGTGCAGGCGCTCAGCGCTGCCGCAACTGCGAACAATCCGCTGACCAAGGCTACAGCACAGCCGCTCGCCGGCGGCACCACGCTGATCGACCTGATGAAGCTGGACGCGATGCGGCCCGCGGCAATCGTCGATATCAATCCGCTGGCGCGCAGCTGGTCGGCGATCGAGCCCGGCAGTGACGGCTTGCGGCTCGGCGCGCTCGCCAAGATGTCCGACGTGGCCGCGCATGCCGAGATCCAGCGCAACTATCCGGTGATCGCGAATTCCCTGAAGCTCGCCGCCAGCGCCCAGCTGCGCAACATGGCGACGCTCGGAGGCAACGTGATGCAGCGAACGCGTTGCAGCTATTTCCGCGATGTCTCCTATGAGAATTGCAACAAGCGCAATCCCGGTTCGGGCTGTGCCGCCATGGACGGCGTCAATCGCATGCATGCGGTGCTCGGTACTTCCGATCAGTGCATCGCAACCTATCCCGGCGATTTTGCCCAGGCGCTGATCGCGCTGGATGCGGTGGTCGAAATCACCGGCAGGTCCGGCACGCGCAGCCTGCCGTTCGCAGATTTGCACAAGGCGCCCGGCACGACGCCCGAGATCGAGACCACGCTTCGGCCCGGTGAGCTGATCTCTGCGTTCTCCATTCCCGGCCGCTGGCCGCGCTCGGTGTATCTCAAGGCGCGCGACCGTCAGTCCTACGAGTTCGCGCTGTCGTCGGCTGCGGTCGCGCTCGATGTGCAGGATGGCACGATCAGGGACGCGCGTGTCGCGCTCGGCGGCGTCGCCACCGTGCCGTGGCGGGCGCGCGAGGCTGAGGCGCTGCTGAAGGGACAGAAATTCGACGACGGTCTGGCGCAGCGTGTGGCCGATGCCGCCTTTGCCGACGCCAAGGGCCGCCGGCACAACAGCTTCAAGATCGCGCTCGGCAAGCGCGTGGTGGCGCGCGCGCTCCAGCAGGCCGTAACCATGGAGATCTGATCATGACCGCTGCAGCTCCCGAGCCGAAAGCAAACATGGGCCATCCCGTGCCGCGCTATGACGCGGCCGCAAAGGTCACGGGCCGGGCGACATATGCGTCCGACATGCCGCTCGACAATCCAGCCTACGCATTCCTGGTCACCAGCGCCATCGCCAAGGGCCGCATCGACGGTTTCGATCTCGACGATGCCAGGCAGGTCCGCGGCGTGATCGACATCGTCACGCACGAGAACGCTCCGAAGCTGAAGGAATCGAAACTGTTCAGCAATGGCGGCTATGCCGGGACCACGATCCAGCCGCTGAAATCAGCCGACGTCGCCCATGATGGCCAGATCATCGCCGTCGTCATCGCCGAAAGTTACGAGGCGGCGCGCGAGGCCGCCAATCGCGTCAAGGTCAGCTACACGGCCGTGGCGCCGAGTGCGAGCTTTGAGTCGCCGGGGACCACCACGGCGGCGGCAAAAGGACAGAACGCACAGTTCAAGGAAGACCCGGAGGTCGGCGATTTCGCCAAGGCGTTCGACGCAGCCGAGGTCAAACTCACCGCCTCCTATGACACGCCGACCCAGCACCACAATCCAATGGAGCTGTTTACGACGAGCTGCGCCTGGATGGGCGACAACCTCGTCATCTACGAGGGCAGCCAGTATGTCTACGGCCTGAAGAACGGCGTCGCCGAGCAGCTCGGCATCGACGCCGACAAGGTCCGTGTCGTCAATCCCTATGTCGGCGGGGGCTTTGGTTCGCGCGGCTCGATGACGCCCCGCACCGCCATCATCGCCGGCATTGCCAAACGCCTGAACCGGCCGATCAAGCTGGTGCCGACCCGCGACCAGGGTTTCACCATCGCCACCTACCGGGCCGAGACGCGCCACGAGATCAGGCTTGGTGCGGGCCGGGACGGCAAGCTGGTGGCTTTGAGGCACGACGGCGCGGAGGTTTCGTCGCGTCCGGATGCCTATTGCGTCGGCGGCACGAAGACGACGACGCGGCTCTATGCCTGCCCGAACGTCGCAAGTCTGGTGTCGATCGTGCGCGCTGACCGCAATACGCCCGGCTTCATGCGCTCTCCGCCGGAGGTGCCGTATCTCTTCGCGCTTGAGAGCGCGATGGACGAGCTTGCGGTGAAACTGAACATGGACCCTGTCGAGCTCCGCCGCATCAACGACACCACCGTGGAGCCGATCGGCGGCAAGCCTTATACGTCGCGGTCCTTGATGGCGTGCTTCGACGAGGCCGCCAGGGCGTTCGGCTGGTCGCAGCGTTCGCCGCAGCCGAAATCGATGTCGGACGGCGACTGGCTGATAGGCTATGGCTGTGCCGCCACCTGCTATCCGACGCAGATGGCGCCCTCTGCCGCGCGCGTCCGCCTCCAGCGCGACGGCCGTACCCGGGTCGAGATCGCCGGTCACGAGATCGGCACCGGCGCGTATACCGTCATCGCCCAGACCGCGGCCGAGCGGCTCGGCGTGCCGCTGGAGAAGGTCGCGGTGTTCCTGGGCGACAGCGATCTGCCGCCGGCGCCTGTTGCCGGCGGTTCGAACTCGACTGCCAGCACCTGCTCGGCGGTGATGATGGTGTGCGACCGAATTCGTCAAAGGCTGTTCAAGGCCGTGATGCCGAGCGACAGCCTAGCCGACAAGGCCAAAGAGACCGTCGGCATCAGCCAGGCGCCGAGCACGCAGGCGGCGCAGAGCGATCGTCCACTCGATATCGAAAAGGCCTTCGACGCACTCGGTGTCGGTATCGTCGAGGAATACGGCGAGTGGAAGCCCGAAGGCGCGCCGCTGGATTCATTCACGGCGATGCACAGCGGGCACGCGCGGCTCGTCGGTGGCCATCAGATGAAGGACAAGATCGCGTACGCCTTCGGTGCCGAGTTCGTCGAGATCCGCGTCAACCGCTTTACCCATGAAATCCGCTGCCCCCGGCTGGTCGGAGCGTTCGCGGCGGGCCGCATCATGAATCCGCGCACGGCGCGCAGCCAGCTCATGGGCGGCCTGATCTGGGGCATGTCCTCGGCACTGCTGGAGGCCACCGAGATCGACGAGCGCAATGCGCGTTACGTCAACGACAATTTAGCCGACTATCTCGTGCCAGTGAATGCCGACGTCCCCGGTGTCGAGGTGATCCTGCTTTCCGAGCAGGACGATCACATCAACCCGGCCGGCGTGAAGGGCCTCGGCGAGCTCGCCAATGTCGGCACCAATGCGGCGATCTGCAATGCGATCTATCACGCCACAGGCCAGCGCATCCGCAAGCTGCCCGTGCGGCTGGAAAATATCGAGGCCTGAGGGGGTGGCAACGGCGTCGGCGTTGCGCTAGACCCCTTCCGCCTCAAACGTAAGGTGTCTTATGCAGCGTTTACAGCGCGTGCTCCTCGCCATCATGTCGGCACTCGCGATCACCGTGATCGCCGGCGTGTCCGATTTCGTCTCCACCACGGCCTCGGCCCAGACCGCAGGGAAGACCATGACCACAGCTTCAGGTTTGCAGATTACCGACAGCGTCGTCGGCACCGGCGCTTCGCCGAAGCCCGGCCAGATCTGCGTGATGCACTACACCGGCTGGCTCTACGAGAACGGCCAGAAGGGCAAGAAATTCGACTCGTCGGTCGACCGCAACGAGCCGTTCGAATTCCCGATCGGCAAGGGCCGGGTCATCGCCGGCTGGGACGAGGGTGTTGCCTCCATGAAGGTCGGCGGCAAGCGCACGCTGATCATTCCGCCGCAGCTCGGCTATGGTGCCCGTGGCGCAGGCGGCGTGATCCCGCCGAACGCAACGCTGATGTTCGACGTGGAATTGCTCGGGGTGAAGTAAGCCCGCAAACAAAAAGACCGGCCTCTCGGTCGGTCTTTCACTTTGAGTGCGATGCTCGTTATTCCGTCGCGCGCTTGGCCGAAGCCGCAGCGCGATCGACCGCGTCTTTCGCGGCATCCTTGGCATCGCCCATGGCCTGCTGGCCCTTGCCCTTCACTTCCTGGACCGCACCTTCGCCCTTCATGCGCTCGGAACCGGTGGCTTCACCGATGCCCTGTTTGGCCTTTCCCATTGCCTCGTTTGCGGTGCCCTTGATCTTGTCGGTCGTGCTACCCATGAAATCCTCCTTGCGGTTTGCTCGTCAGGACAACGCTCGACGGTTATGAGGGTTCCGATTTTGGTATGGCTCGATGTCGCGGCTTTGGGTTAGTTTGCCGCGCACGGAACCAACAGAAAGCAAGTCTCATGACCGGTCATGACCATTCGCATTCCCACCATGACCACGATCACGATGATCGCTGGAAACATGACGGCGTGCGCGTCATTCCCGGCAACCAGCTCGATACCAACGTGCCGTCGACGGCGGGCATGGACCGCGCGGCCGCGATCAATTTCGCGCGCGTCGGTGCGCAGAAATTGTGGGCGGGCACGGTCAGCATCAAGCCCGACGCCAAGACCGGCGCGCATCACCATGGCCATCTCGAAAGCGTCATCTACGTCGTGAAAGGCAAGGCGCGGATGCGCTGGGGCGAGAGCCTCCAATTCACCGCAGAGGCCGGCCCCGGCGACTTCATTTTCGTCCCGCCCTACGTGCCCCATCAGGAGATCAACGCCAGCCCGGACGAAGTGCTGGAATGCGTGCTGGTGCGCAGCGACGGCGAGGCGGTGGCGATCAACCTCGACATCGAGCCGGTCGAGAAGCCCGAGACCGTGCTGTGGGTCGATCCCATTCACCGCGATCCGAACGAGAAGAAGTGAGGAACACCTGAAAGCCAGTGGGTTCTGTGCGACAGAACCTCGCAGGCAGGGGTCCAAAAAAGATCCGGAAGCCGTGTCGGATCGCCGCTTGGCCATCCGTCCTTGGGCAGAACCCCGCCCAAGGAGCTCCGATGCCCAGGATGATTTTCCTCAATCTGCCCGTGACCGACCTCAAGCGCGCCACTGCCTTTTACGAGGCGGTCGGGGCGACCAGGAACCCGCAATTCAGCGACGAAACAGCGAGCTGCATGGTCTTTTCCGAGACCATCTACGCGATGCTGACGACCCACGAGAAATTCCGGCAGTTCACGCCGAAGCCGATCTCGGATGCAAAGACCTCAAACCAGGCGCTGTTCTGCCTGTCCGCCGATAGCCGGACCGAGGTCGACGATATCGTCAGCAGGGCCGCGGCTGCAGGCGGGGTGGCCGATCCCAGCCCGAAGGACGAATACAGCTTCATGTACGGCCGCAGCTTCGAGGATCCGGACGGCCACATGTGGGGCGTGAACTGGATGGACATGGCAGCCTTCCCGGCGCAGTCCGACATGGCGAACGCCTGATCTAGCGCGCGAACATCACAACTGAAGAGGAGCATTCACGATGTCGAAGGTCGTTCCATGCATGTGGTTCAATGGCGATGCCGAGGAAGCCGCGAAGTTCTACGTCTCGCTCGTGCCGAATTCGGCGATCACGCATGTTCAGCGCAACGTTTCAGATGGCCCGTCCGGCAAGGAAGGCTCCGTGCTCGTCGTCGAATTCTCGGTGGCGGGACAGCCTTTGGTCGCGCTCAACGGCGGCATGAAAATGGAATACACCCATGCGATCTCGCTGATGATCCATTGCGACGATCAGGCCCAGGTCGACAGCGTCTGGAATGCGTTCCTGGCCCATGGCGGCAAGGAAGAGCAGTGCGGCTGGCTCAGGGATCGCTGGGGCGTGGCCTGGCAGGTCGTGCCGAAGGTGATATTCGAACTCCTCTCGAGCCCCGACAAGGCGGCTGCCGCACGCGCGATGCAGGCCATGATGAAGATGGTGAAGCTGGACGTGGAGACCTTGCGCCGCGTGTTCGAGGGCAAGTCGGCAGCGTGATGTGGAAGCCACAGTATCGTAGGGTGGGCAAAGGCGCGCTTGCGCCGTGCCCACCATTTTTTCTCGGCGAGAGAAAGTGGTGGGCACGCTCCGCTTTGCCCACCCTACGAGATTGAGCCCGCCGCTAATAATTGATCCGCAGCCCCACGCCGCCATGGATGGTGTTACCCACTGGCTGCGGGCCGAGCGTGCCGTTGGCGAACAGGTCCACGATCCAGCCCTTCTGCATGCGGAAGCCGAGCCGGCCGCCATATTCGAACCAGCCCTGGTTGCCCATGGTCGGCACCACCACGCCGTCGCCGGTCACGGTGGCGACGATGCCGCTATGGCCAGCGAACGACTGCACCCAGCCGCCATTGATGTTGGCCTCGATATTGCTGCCGTAGAGATGCGTCCACTGGCCGCCGATCTTGACCAGGCTGGTGCGGTCGGTGCCGGTCGCGATGCTGGCATCGAACGGATTGAACGCCACTGCGCTGTCGGTGTAGCTCGAGACGCGCTGCCAGAGCTGCCAGACCTCGATCGAGGCGGCGACCTCGTCGCGGGGCGACACGCGGCTCATCCAGCCGGCGCGGCCGTAGACGGCGTAGTTCGCGGCGTTGGTCGAACTCGTGACGCTCACCGGGCCGAGGCTGGTGTTGTAGCTGCGGGTGTAGCGCGCCTTCTCCCACGGCGTCAGGATCGTGCCGATGTCGAAGAACGGACGCGACGAGCCCCAGTCGGTGAAGTCATAGCGTAGCGCGAATGCGCCGATCGGCGCGCTGGTGATGTTGTAGCCGCCTTCGCTGTATTGCATGTAGGCGATGCCGGCGAGCAGCGACAGATTGTTGGTCAGCTCCTTGCGGCCGTGGATGCCGGCCGAGAACGAGCCGGCGGAGCCGAACGCGCTGACGCAGTTGCTGCAATTGACCTGCTCGTTGACGCCGAGCAGCACCGTGCCGAGCACCCGGTTGGTGATCATCTGGTTGAAGCGCTGGTTGGCGAGGTCGCCGATCGAGCCGCCGCTGGAATCCGCGCCGGTCGGCGTCGGTGTCGGCGTCGGGCTCGGCGAAGAGGACGGATAAGGGCTCGGCGACGATGACGGGTAGGGGCTGGGCGCGGGCGAGGGGCTGTAGGTCGGCGTCGGTGAGGGTGAATAGCTCGGCGCCGGCGTGGGCCCTCCGCAGTCGGACTGGCACGCCGTGGCGGCAGCCGCCGGACGGGCCCCGAACGCGGCAAACGCAAACGTAGCCGCGGCGGTCAGCACGCTCGCGACGATGAAGCGCCTGACGTTGAATACCGCCATCTTCAGCGTCCGCACAGCATGCCGTCGTCGTGGACGGCAGGCGTGATGGTCGGCGAGGCGTCCGCATATTGGTTGACCGCGCACAGTCCCGCGCTCGCGGCGCAGGTCGCGGCAAAGGTCCAGGGCGGCGTATTGGTCTTACTGATGGAGACCTTGCCGCCGGTCGAGCTGATGATTGCGGTGTCGCCGGGCTGGGTGAGCTGCACGCACTGTTGGCTCGTCGTGCAGACACTGGCGGCGCCGTCCTGCAGCACGACGACCGAGCGGCCGCGCTGGGACAGGATATCGAGTGTAGTACCGCGCACGCCGATCGTCGCAAGCGGGGTCGTGATCTTGTAGGCGGTCTTCTCGGAATGTCCGGTGACGAAACGGAATGCGCCGGTCGTCATGCGGATCGCAACGTCACGATAGCTGTGCTCGTCGTTGAAGACGGTGCGGTCGAGCTTGAGCGTGGCGCTCGGACCGAGCGACAGATTGGTGCTGTCGGCCATCACGAAGCGCGCTGCGCTGCCGGCGCCGGTGCGCACGGTCTCGTCCCGCAGCATGCTGTCGCCAATGCTGATCGGTGTCGTGGTCGCGGCCACGCGAACGACCTCATTCTGGATCACGACGGCTTCCCCGACGCGCGTCTGCGCCTGCGCGCAAGGGGCCAGGCACAAGACCGTCGACAACAGCGTGGAGAAAAGCCAGAAACGCAAATTCATTTCGCAACCGATCGATGTGTCCCTGATCGTACCGGATCGCGCGCGCTTGCGATGTGGCGGAATTATCACAAGCAGCGCGAGACCTGCGCTATGCTTAGTGACAGTCGCGGCAGAATGCGTTCAATGAAAACTGCGATGTCTATTATTCTCGGCGGTGACGCAAATTTGCCACGCAAAACATCCCCACAAATGCCGCTCGACTTGCCCGCGGTTCCGAAGGTGTCGCGGAGCGCAGTGATTGCTGTCGCGATTTTCCTGGCCGCGCATCTCGCCCTGCTGATCGGCTTGACGACGCCGGAGAAGTTCGTCTTCGACGAAGTGCACTACGTGCCGGCGGCGCGGCAGATGCTGGCACCGACGATGTCGCAACCGATGCTCAACCCGATGCATCCGCCTTTGGCGAAAGAGCTGATCGCGCTATCGATAGCGACCTTCGGCGACACCGCGCTGGGCTGGCGCTATCCCGCGACATTGTTCGGCGCGCTCGCGATCGTCGCGATCTATCTGTGCGGCCTCGCACTGTTCGCCGCGCAAGGGCCTGCGATCGCCGCTGCGCTGATCGCCGGCTGCAATCAGATGCTGTACGTGCAGGCGCGCGTCGCGATGCTCGACATTTTTGCGCTCGGCTTCGGCCTGCTCGCAATTGCCGCCTTCATGCACGGTTTTCGAAAGGATCGTCCTCATGCGTTGTTCGCGGCTGCCGGCAGCGTGTTCGGCTGTGCTGCCGCCTGCAAATGGAGCGGCCTATTTCCACTCGGAATCTGCATCGTCATCGTCGCGGTGATCCGCCTGATGCAGGGCTGGCACACCCTGTTTGCCGACGCGAAGCCGGGGGATTGGTACCGGCCCGACCTCTGGCCCGACTTCAGATTACATCACGTCGTGCTCTGCTTCACCGTCCTGCCCGCGATGACATATCTTGCGGCCTTCGTCCCGCTGTACGGCGTGTCGCTGCCGGATCTGGTCGAGGCGCAACGCCGGATCTTCGCCGACAACACCACCACTGCCATCGCCGGCCACACTTATATGAGCGCGTGGCCGTCATGGCCGCTGCTCGCGCGCCCGGTATGGTTCCTGTTCGACAAGACCGCGGACGGCAATGTCTCCGCGATCGCCTTCCTCGGTAATCCCCTGGTGCTGTGGCCGGCGCTGCTCGCGCTCGCCGTCGTGCTGCGCGACTTCGTCGTTGCGCGCCGCCGGGATGCGTTCCTGATCGCGGTCTTCTATTTCGGGTGCTGGCTCGCCTGGGCGTTGCTGCCGCGCACGCTCGCCTTCATCTATTACTATCTGCCGGCTGCGACCCTGGCGTCGCTCGCGCTGGTCTATGTGCTGCGCCGGGACGGACTGCCACGCTGGCTGCTGTGGGCCTATGTCGGGGTCGCCGCGATCGGCTTTGCCGCCATGCTGCCGATCTCGGCGGCCTTCATCGGCACGTCGATGCAGACTTTCAACCGGCTGATGCTCTTCCAGAGCTGGATATGATATCGCCGCCTGCCGGGGAACGACAGGCGGCGCCTTTATGGGCGATGACCTGGGAATTACTTTGACGCGGTCTGGGTGTCCATGTTCACGACCTGGACGCGGCGGTTGATCGGGTCGGCGCCGTTGGCGGTGTCTTTCAGCTTGGTCTTGCCGTAGCCGACGGTGACGAGATCGGTGCCGGTGAGTCCGTAGTTCTGCACCAAATACTTCTTGATGGTGTCAGCCCGCCGCTCGGAGAGCCCCTGATTGTACCCCTCGGTGCCGACCGCATCGGTGTGGCCGGCGACCACGAAGGTCGAGCCCTTCAGCGAGGGATCGGACAGCGCCTTGCCGAGCGCCTGCACCGACGGCACCGATGTCTTGGCAATGTCGGCCGAGTTGTAGTCGAACTGGATCTCCAGATCGATCTTCGGCTTGGTCGCGGCGAGCTCGGCAATCTGCTCGCGCTCGCCCGTCGAAAGCGACCGGGTCGAGCGGTTGCGCACCGTGTTCAGGAACGTCGATTCCTTGGCCTGCGCCGCCGGATCGACCTGCGGACCTGCGGACAGCCCGCGGGTCGCCGCCTTCGGCTTCAATGCATCCAGGATCTGGTTGGTCGAGACATTGCCGTCGCCGGCCATAGCCAAGCCGGCTGTCATCGACAGAATTGCCGAGAGGGTCATCGCCTTCAGTGCAAAAGACTTATTGAAACTAGTCATTGTCGTATCCTCGTTGTGACGCCTGATGGCTATTTGATGCTGCAAGCATAGGGCAGGTTCAAAACCCCTGCTGTGATCTTGGTCACGGTGGAAACGGGCCCTCCGAGGCCACGGCAGCGAATTTCAAGCGGTTTCGGGTTCATGGAGGGCCGACCCGCGGTCCACTCCGAGGACCGACGCTGACGCGTGAAGAGAGTGGTCGCACGCTGCCCCGCGAGCGTTCGAGCCGTCGCAGTCCTGTCGTGATCCACATCACTGAGGACCGCCGCGCCCGGTGCCACTCGGGGCCCCGGTTCACTCAGGGAAACCTGTGCTGACCGATTGTCGCAAAGCCGTCGCGTGATGGCCTGTCTGCGGACAATTTTTCGGCCAGATGGACGCCTAGGGCGGAGCCTCCGACAAGCGCAACGAAGGGAGCCGAGTTCCATCCAGTGCCGAGGCCAAGTGATTATCAGTTCTATCGCAGTGGCCCGCCAGATCGGACCGTGTCCCTGAATTCCATGCCCATCTATATCGGGGCCGCGATGATCGCGGTGGCGATCCTGCTGTCGACGCTGATCACGGGGCTGACCTCCCGCTATGTCGGGCTTCAAGCGCCGACCGACGAGAACATGTGGCTGGTCGATCGCCTCACCGGCAACGTCTATCGCTGCCAGGCGGAGGAGCGCGGCAAGGCCTCGTGCGAACCCGATGTCGCCACAGGCAGCGTTGGCGACCGGTCCAAAGCCCCGAAAGCCGGGCGCTGAGCGCTCCGCCTTCGCACCGCAGCAAGAAAATTGTCTTCTCCCCGAAACGTCTTCGCCGGAGAATACGTATTGCGAAGGCCGGCATGACGCCGGTTTCGTTTTACGGAGGAGACTTTTCGATGAAGATCTTGCTCACAGCCGCCGCTTTTGTCGCGTTCACCGTTTCTCTTTCACCGGCATCCGCCGCCATGATGGCGTGCACCGGCGATAACATGATGAAATCGACAGCTATGATGATGGGCACGGCCGATACCCCGGCCAAGGTCGCGGCCAACAAGGAAATGGCCATGGCCAACACCGATATGAGCAATGGCAAGATGAAGGGCGGCTGCATGCATTGCATGAAGGCGCAGAAGGCCATGATGATGAAATAGGGCCTCGGCCACGCCAAGCGGCCGCGCTGTCAGCAGATGGCAGCGCGGCTTTTCTTTTGCTGAGTCCGGTCCGCTTCTTTCTCCCAGCGCGAATTCCGCTACATTCCCTCCTGCAATGTCCCGCGCGCCCAAACCGATTCCACTCACCACGAAACAGGCCCGGCAAATCTGGCTTCATGCCCAGCGCCTGAACGAGCGCGCGCCGTTTGGTGACGGCCCGCAAGCCGTCGCCGACGCGGTCGCCCATCTCGGCTATGTGCAGATCGACACCATCAACGTGATCGAGCGCTGCCACCACCACATCCTGTTCAGCCGCATCCCGTCCTACCGCCGCGCCGACCTGCGCCACGCCCAGAGCGTCGACAAGAGCGTCTTTGAATATTGGACGCATGCGCTGTCCTACGTGCCGGCCGGCGACTTCCGCTTCTTCCTGCCGGCGATGCGCGAGCACCGCCGCGAGGGGCACAAATGGTTCGCCTCGGTGAAGCCTGCCGACATGCGCAAGGTGATGCGGCTGGTGCGCGCCGGCCCGCTGACGATCCGCGACATCGAGGACGACGTGCTCACCGAGAAGGAGCATCTGTGGCAAAGCCGAAAACCCTCGAAGCGGGCGTTGCAGCTCGCTTTCTATACGGGTGCCGTGACCGTCAGCGAGCGCCAGGGCATGCTCAAGACCTATGAGCTGATGACGCGCCATTTCGGCTGGGACAAGCTGCCAAAGCCGGCGTCGGCAAAGGACATTACGGCCTATCTGCTCGATCGCGCGCTGCGATCGCAAGGTGTGGTGAGCCTCGATTCAGTCTGCCATCTCGACGCGCCGCGCAAGGCGGCGGTGGCTGTCCTGATCGGCTCGCGCGTCCGCCGTGGCGAGCTCGTGCCTGTCGCCATCGACGGTGCCGGCAAGCAGGCGCACTGGGCACTGCCGGCTGCGCTCGAGCCGGGCGAGCGCGCGCCACCTGATCTCGTTCACATCCTGTCGCCGTTCGATCCGCTGATCATCCAGCGCAAGCGCACCAATCTCATCTTCGGCTACAACCATTTGTTCGAGGCCTATGTGCCGAAGGCCAAACGCAAGCTCGGCTATTTCGCGCTCCCCGTGCTGGTCGGCGAAGAGATCGTCGCCGCGCTCGATCTGAAGACCGACCGGCAGGCGAAGAAGCTGCTGATGCAGAAATGGACCTGGGTCGGTGAGGGAAAGAAGGCCGCGGGGCGCAAGGAGCTCAAGCAAAAGATCGAGGAGGAGCTCGATCGGTTTGAGAAGTTTCAATTGGCGGAGTGAAATGCGCCCTCGTCGGTCTGTAGGGTGGATTAGCGAAGCGTAATCCACCTCTTTCACTTCCGCGGAGACAAACAGTGGTGGGTTACGCTGCGCTAACCCACCGTACGCACCCTGGCGAGCCGATCAATCCAAACGCCGAACGCAATCCCAACCGCATACGCCAGCAAATTCCATGGCGAGAAGATGCGCCCGAGCAGCAGCGCCCCGGCCGTGGTCAGCCGGAACGCGTCGAGCCAGGGCATGTGCACCAGCCGGGAGAATTCGACCACGACCGCTATCGCGATTGCGATGGCTGCGATCTGCGCCCGTGGCAGCCGCGGCAGCAAAACGCCGACCAGCAAAAACACCATCGTCGCCCATAGCAGCGAGCCGCCGTACTTCACCACGAAGGCCGGCAGGCCGATCGGAAAGCCGTACCAGCGCAGCGAGAGTCCGCAGGCAATAACCGCCAGCGCCAGACCGGCGCGGATCAGCGATGTCCGAAGCGGTGCAATGGGTTTGACCGGTTGTGCCTCGTGCATTGCTTGCTCCATTGACTCTTTCGCGGCGATGCTCAAAACCCCGGATCAGCCCATAAAAGCAACAACCCGGGGGAAGCCATGAGCCAGACCACGACCTATGCCGGTTCGACCGGCGCAGCCAAGTCGGAAATCGAGACCTCGACGATCCGCGCCATTTCCTGGCGACTGATCCCGTTCCTGGTGCTGGCCTACTTCTTCTCCTATCTCGATCGCGTCAATCTCGGCTTCGCCGCGTTGACCATGAATGCCGAGCTGAAATTCACGCCGCTGATCTTCTCCTGGGGCGCCGGCATCTTCTTCATCGGCTATTTCATCTTCGAGGTGCCGAGCAATCTGGCGCTCGAGAAGTTCGGCGCCAGCCGCTGGATCGCCCGCATCATGGTGACCTGGGGCATCATCTCGGCGCTGATGGCGCTCACGAGCGGCGTCACGAGCTTCTACGTGCTGCGCTTCCTGCTCGGCGTCGCCGAGGCCGGCTTCTTCCCCGGCATCATCCTCTATCTCACCTATTGGTATCCGGCCGAATACCGCGCCCGCTTCCTCGCGGCCTTCGCCATCGCCGTGCCGGTCTCCACCTTGATCGGCGCGCCGGTCTCGGGCCTGCTGCTCGGCCTCGACGGCGCGATGGGCCTGAAGGGCTGGCAGTGGCTGTTCATCATCGAGGGCATTCCCTCTGTGCTGCTCGGCATCGTCACCTGGTTCTATCTCACCGACAGGCCGGAGAAGGCGGATTGGCTCACGGCCGAGCAGAAGGCCTGGCTCAAGACCAAGCTCGATGCCGAGATCGCGGCCAAGCAGGCGGTGAAGCATTTGTCGCTCAGTGAGGCGCTGACTTCACCGAATGTGATCATGCTCGCCCTGGTCTATTTCGGCTTCGTTGGCGCGCTGTATGGCATGCAGTTCTGGCTGCCGCAGATCGTCAAGGCGTTCGGCCTCACCAACGCTCAGACCGGCTTCGTCACCGCCATCCCGTATCTGTTCGGCACCATCGCGATGATCCTGTGGGCACGGCATTCCGATGCCACGCGCGAGCGCGTGATGCATGTCGGCGCGCCGTTGCTGCTCACCGCCGTCGCCCTCGGCGTCTCCTCCTATCTCACCGACCCCACCCTGACGATGATGGTGCTGACGGTGGCCGCGATCGGCGTGTTCTGCTGCTTCGGGGTGTTCTGGACCTTGCCCACCGCCTGGCTCTCCGGCACGGCGGCGGCCGGTGCCATCGCCTTGATCAACTCGATCGGGAATCTCGCCGGCTTCGGTGGGCCCTATCTGATCGGCTGGGTCAAGGAAGCCACCGGCCAGACCTCGACCGGACTGCTCGTGCTCGCGGTGCTGCCGCTGATCGCCGGCATCCTGGTCTTCATCGGCGGTCACGAAAGCAAGCACGAGTTCGCGGAGCAGGGGCGGCGATAGCCTCGAAATGTCGCCTCCGCGAAAGCCAGGGCCTATTTCCACGCGGCCCTCTGGGGGACCTGCGGCGCGACGCTTTCTTCGAACAGTCCAGGCTTCCGCCAGGGGCAGCCCGCGGAGGTTACCACCTCTTAACGATCACAGATTCCTGATGACTGACGATTATTGACTTTTATCAGTGATTAGTCGACATTCCTCTCATTGCAGCCGAGGGAGTGTCCTCCGATGTTCGTCCGATCCGTTTTGTCCAGCTATTCGAGGCTCTTGGCCGGTGTTTCGCTGGCGCTGATGGCTGCCGCCCTCGCTGGGTGCAATGACACCGTCGCTGAAAAGGCCGAGCCGCCGCGGCCGGTTCTTGTCGCCACCGCCCATTATGATGCCGAAAAGCCCGAGCGCAGCTTCGTTGGCACCATTAGGCCGCGGATCGAGAGCGATCTGGGCTTTCGGGTCGCCGGCAAGGTCGCCAAGCGTCTGGTCGAAGTCGGCCAGACCGTCGAAATCGGCCAGCCGCTCGCGGTCCTCGATGAGGTCGATCTGAAGCTCCAGGCCGAGCAAGCCGTCGCCGAGCAGACCGCTGCGACCGGCGTGCTGGCCCAGGCCGCCGCCGCCGAGCAGCGCGCCAAGGATTTGAAGGCCAAGGGCTGGACCACCGACGCGCAGCTGGATTCGAGCCGCGCCGCCGCCGACGAGGCACGTGCCCGCCTGAACCGGGCCGAGCGCTCGGTCGAGCTGACCAACAATTCCCTTTCCTACGCGACGCTCAACGCCGACGCCCGTGGCGTCGTCACCGCAACGCTGATCGAGCCCGGCCAGGTGGTCGCCGCGGGCCAGGCTTCGATCCGTGTCGCCCGCTTTGCCGAGAAGGAAGCGGTCGTCGCGATCCCTGAGACGCTGGTCGGACGTGCCAAATCGGGCGCCGCCAGCGTCACTCTTTGGTCGGAGCCGGGCAAGAAATATACGGCCAAGCTGCGCGAGATCGCGCCCACCGCGGATCCTGCGACGCGCACCTATCTGGCAAAGTTCTCGCTGCCCGAGGCCGACGACAAGGTCTCGCTCGGCATGACTGCGACGCTGACGCTGTCGGACGCTGCGACCGAGCGCGTTGCGCGGCTGCCGCTGTCGGCACTGTTCAACGAAGGCGGCAAACCGTCCTTCTACGTCGTCGACGACAACGGCGGGGTCACGCTGAAGCCGGTGACGGTGAAGTCCTACGAGAGCAACGACGTCGTCATCACCGGCGGTGTCGACGAGGGCGCCGAGATCGTTGCTCTGGGTGTGCAGAAGCTCGATCCGGGCCAGCGGGTGCGGATCGTGTCGTCACTGTCCTTTTAAGTCTCGTTTACGAGTTGCGTCGTGTGAGGTGAGTTTCGGCCCGAGCGCAAATGCTTTGGCTGAAGCGGCGAAGCGATCCAGAACCTGCCCAGCCCCCTGGATTGCTTCGCTGCCTCGCGACGACGGTTTGAACAGAGTGGCTGTCGTTTTTTGCAACCGGATCATCTTTGGAGAGTGCGATGAAGCGCTTCAATCTTTCGGCCTGGGCCGTCAGCCATCCGACGCTGATCCTGTTCCTGATGCTCATTCTCGGCGTCGCCGGGTTCTTCTCCTATCAGAAGCTCGGCCGCGCCGAGGATCCGTTCTTCACGGTGAAGGTGGTCAACGTCTCCGTGCTGTGGCCGGGCGCGACCGCGCAGGAGATGCAGGCGCAGGTCGCCGATCCCATCGAGAAGAAAATCCAGGAGCTGCCTTACTTCGAGAAGGTGCAGACCTATTCCAAGCCCGGCTTCACTGCGCTCCAGGTGACCTTCCGCGACTCCACGCCGCCGAAGGACGTTCCGTATCTCTTCTATCTGCTGCGCAAGAAGCTGGCCGACGTGCAGGGCCAGTTGCCCGCAGGGATTCTCGGACCCGTGGTCAACGACGAGTTCTCCGACGTCGATTCCATCCTCTACATGATGACCGGCGACGGCGCCGACTACGCCCAGCTCAAGAAGGTCTCGGAGGGTTTCCGTCAGCGCCTCCTGAAGGTGCCGGGCGTGACCAAGGTCGACGTCTACGGCAACCAGGATGAGCGCATCTTCGTCGAATTCAGCCATGCCAAGCTCGCCACCCTCGGCATCACGCCGCAGGCGCTGTTCGATTCGCTCGCCAAGCAGAACAACGTGACGCCGGCCGGCACGGTCGAGACCTCGTCGCAGCGCGTGCCGCTGCGCGTCACCGGTGCGCTCGACGGCGCCAAGGCCGTCGCGGAGACTCCGGTCGAGAGCAACGGCCGCGTGTTCCGCCTCGGCGACATCGCCACCGTCACCCATGGTTACGTCGACCCGCCGAGCTTCATCGTGCGCCAGGAAGGCAAGGCCGCGATCGGCATCGGCGTCGTCACCGCCAAGGGCGCCAACATCCTCGATCTCGGCAAGGAGGTCGAGAAGGCGACGGCTGAATTCATGAAGGCGGTGCCGCAGGGCGTCGACGTCAAGCTGATCGCCGACCAGCCCAAGGTGGTCGAGCACGCCGTCAGCGAATTCGTGCACTCCTTCATGGAAGCCCTCGTCATCGTGCTGTTCGTGTCGTTCCTGGCGCTCGGCTGGCGCACCGGCATCGTGGTCGCGCTGTCGGTGCCGCTGGTGCTCGGCATCGTCTTCGTCGTCATGAACACCATGTCGCTCGACCTGCACCGCATCACCC
Source organism: Bradyrhizobium sp. JR4.3 (assembly GCF_040547695.1). Classification (NCBI taxonomy): domain Bacteria; kingdom Pseudomonadati; phylum Pseudomonadota; class Alphaproteobacteria; order Hyphomicrobiales; family Nitrobacteraceae; genus Bradyrhizobium; species Bradyrhizobium sp. JR4.3. The sequence goes on from NZ_JBEPQF010000023.1 coordinate 44,691, forward strand.
TGGGTGCGCTGATCATCGCGCTCGGCTTGTTGGTGGATGATGCCATCATCGCGGTCGAGATGATGGTGGTGAAGATGGAGCAGGGCTGGGATCGCATGCGTGCGGCGTCCTTTGCCTGGGAATCCACTGCGTTTCCGATGCTCACGGGAACGCTGGTCACGGCCGCTGGCTTCCTCCCCATCGGCTTTGCCAATTCCGCGGTCGGCGAATATGCCGGCAGCATCTTCTGGATCGTGGCGATCGCGCTGGTCGCGTCCTGGTTCGTGGCGGTGATCTTCACGCCCTATATCGGCGTCATGCTGCTGCCCAACATCAAGGTGCACCACAATCACGATCCGCACGCGGTCTACGAGACCCGCATGTATCGCGGCCTGCGCGCCATCGTGCAGTGGTGCGTCAACCACCGCATCACGGTGGTGGCCGCGACCGTCGGCGTCTTCATCGCCTCGATCGTCGGCTTCGGCCACGTCCAGCAGCAGTTCTTCCCGCTGTCCGAGCGCCCCGAGCTGTTCCTCCAGCTTCGCCTGCCCGAGGGCACCGCCTTCAACGTCACGGAAAAGGCGGTGAAGAAGGCCGAGACCATGCTCAAGGACGACAAGGATATCGAGACCTACACGGCCTATGTCGGGCAGGGCTCGCCGCGCTTCTGGCTCGGCCTCAATCCGCAGCTTCCGAACGAGGCCTTTGCCGAAATCGTCATCGTCGCAAAGGGCGTCGAGGCGCGCGAGCGCATCAAGGCCAAGCTTGAAAACGCCGTTGCCGACGGCGCGCTCAACGAAGCCCGCGTGCGCGTCGACCGCTTCAATTTCGGTCCCCCCGTTGGTTTTCCCGTGCAGTTTCGCGTCATCGGCCCCGATGCCAACAAGGTGCGCGAGATCGCCTACCAGGTCCGCGACGTCATGCGGCAGAACAAGAGCGTCAAGGATGTCCAGCTCGACTGGAACGAGCAGTCGCCTTACCTCAAGCTCGTCGTCGACCAGGATCGCGCCCGCGCGATGGGCCTGACCCCGCAGGACGTGTCGCAGGCGCTTTCGATGCTGATCTCGGGCTCACAGGTGACGACCGTGCGCGACGGCATCGAGAAGGTCGGCGTGGTCGCGCGCGCCGTCTCGTCCGAACGGCTCGACCTCGGCGCTGTCGGCGATCTCACCATCACCTCGCGTAACGGCGTGGCCGTGCCGCTGCAGCAGATCGCCAAGATCGAGTATGCCCACGAGGAGCCGATCATGTGGCGGCGTAACCGCGACATGGCGATCACCGTGCGCTCCGACGTCGTCGACGGCGTGCAGGCGCCCGACGTCACCGGCCAGATCGCGCCGAAGCTGAAGGCAATCAAGGACAACCTCGAGCCGGCCTACCGCATCGAGGCGGGCGGCGCGTTCGAGGAATCCGCCAAGGGCAACGCCTCGATCTTCATTCTCTTCCCGCTGATGGTCATGGTGATGCTGACGCTGCTGATGTTCCAGCTGCAGAGCTTCTCGCGCCTGATCCTGGTGTTCCTGACCGCACCGCTCGGCATTGTCGGCGCCTCCTTCGGGCTCAACCTCGCCAACGCCCCGTTCGGTTTCGTGGCGCTGCTCGGCCTGATCGCGCTTGCCGGCATGATCATGCGCAACGCGGTCATCCTCGTGGATCAGATCGAGACCGACGTTTCGCATGGCCTGACCCGCCGTGAGGCGATCGTGGAGGCGACTGTCCGCCGGGCCCGTCCGGTGGTGCTGACGGCGCTTGCCGCCATCCTCGCCATGATCCCGCTGTCGCGCTCGGCGTTCTGGGGGCCGATGGCGATCACCATCATGGGCGGATTGTTCGTTGCGACCTTCCTCACGCTGCTGTACCTGCCGGGCCTCTACGCCCTCTGGTTCCGCAAGAGCCTGGACGAGGCGGGCACCCCCGAGCAACCTGCCGCGCCGCAGCATGGGAGCGATGACCAGAACGCAATTCCGCTTGCTGAGGCGGCTGAATAAGTGAAGATGAACTGCTGATTGACGAGTCCTGACAGATGACACTGGTTTCGGAACATATCGAAGGCGACACCCGGGATCGTATTCTCGAGGTGGCCGAGCGGCTGTTCCGCCAGATCGGCTATCTCAAGACCACGGTCGGGGACATCGCCAAGGAGCTCAAGATGAGCCCCGCCAACGTCTATCGCTTCTTCGAATCGAAGAAGGCGATTCATCAGGCGGTGGCCCGCTCACTGATGGGCGAGGTCGAGCTGGAAGCGCAGCGGATCGTGGCGAGGCCCGGTCCGGTAACGCCGCGCTTCCGCGAGCTGCTCACCACCATCAATCGCATGAACACCGAACGCTATGTCGGCGACAATAAGCTGCACGAGATGGTCGAGATCGCGATGCAGGAGGACTGGGACGTCTGCGTCAACCACATGGAGTGTATTGCCGGGGTCATCGGCCAGATGATCGCGCAAGGCGTGGCGTCCGGCGAGTTCGAGGCGCCGGACCTGCAACTGGCCGCGCTCTGCGCCTGCACCGCGATGATGCGTTTTTTCCACCCCCAGATGATCGCCCAGTGCGCCACGAAGCCGGGCCCGACGATCGACCAGATGATCGATTTCGTCATCGCGGGATTGTCCCCGCGCCACTGACGCGGCGACGGATTTCCTCCTATAAGCAGGCCCACCGCCCCGGAATGACGGCTGGTGGCTGGCAAGGACGGATTGACACACTCCGTCATTGCGAGCGTAGCGAAGCAATCCAGACTGTCTCTGCGGAAGGATTCTGGATTGCTTCGCTGCGTTCGCAATGACGAGAAGGAAACAGCGCGTGACCGACAAAGACCTGCACTTCTACGAGCCCGCCAAGGGCCACGGCCTCAAGCACGATCCCTTCAACGCCATCGTCGCGCCGCGGCCGATCGGCTGGATTTCGTCGCGCGACACCAAGGGCCACGTCAATCTCGCGCCCTACAGCTTCTTCAACGCGTTCTGCTATGTCCCTCCGATCATCGGCTTCTCCTCCACCAATTGGAAGGACACGGTCGCGAACATCCAGCAGACCGGGGAGTTCGTCTGGAATCTGGCCACCATGGACCTGGCCAGGCACATGAACGCGACTGCGGCGCACGTCGGCCCTGAGGTCGACGAGTTCGAGGTTGCCGGCCTCACTGCCGTGCCCGGCAGACTCGTCAACGTGCCGCGCGTCGGCGAGAGTCCCGTCGCCTTCGAGTGCAAGGTGTCCGACATCGTCCGGCTCAAGGGCGCCAACGGCAAGGAAGCCAATGCCTGGCTGACGCTCGGCGAGGTCGTTGCCGTCCACATCGACAAGGCCATGATCAAGGACGGCGTCTACCAGACCGCCGCCGCCCGCCCGATCGTCCGGGCCGGCCGCAGCGGGGATTATTTCGAGATCAAGCCGGAAAACATGTTCGAGATGGTGCGGCCGGATTAGGCGCCTCTCTCTCCATCCCGTCATTCCGGAGCGCGCCGTTAGGCGCGAACCTGGAATCCATTCATCGACCAGCGCTGCCGCACCATGGATTCCGGGCTCGCGCTTCGCGCGCCCGGGAATGACATCCCTCCCGGAACTGCCACCACGCCTCGGCCGTTATGGCCCTTGGGCGGCTGCCCGGCCGCGTCAATTCGCGTCTTTTCGCAGGTGAAGTGTTCACCTCCGCCGGCCACTTTCCGCTAAAATGCCCGATCACCGCGCCGATGCATGAGGTCCGCCATGAGCTTCCGCCGCGACACCCTGACCAAGCCGATCTTCTCCTGGGCGCGCGGCGTGCTGCCGGCGATGTCGGACACCGAGCGCGAGGCGCTGGAGGCCGGCGACGTCTGGTGGGACGCCGATCTCTTCACCGGCAACCCTGATTGGTCGAAGCTGCTGAAGATTCCGCAGGCAACGCTGACCGAAGAGGAGCAGGCCTTCCTCAACGGCCCGGTCGACGAGCTCTGCGCCATGCTCGACGAGTGGAAGATCTTTTGGGAATGGCGCGACCTGCCGCCCGACGTGTGGCACTTCATCAAGCGCGAAAAATTCTTCGGCATGATCATTCCGAAGGAGTTCGGCGGCCTCGGCTTCTCGCCTTATGCGCATTCGGAAGTGGTGCGCAAGATCTCGACCCGCTCGATTGCCGCCGCGGTGACGGTGATGGTGCCGAACTCGCTCGGCCCCGGCGAACTCCTGATGCACTTCGGCACCAAGGAGCAGCAGCAGCGCTGGCTGCCGCGTCTTGCCGACGGCCGCGACATTCCCTGCTTCGGCCTCACCAGCCCGGAGGCCGGCTCCGACGCCGCCTCGATGGTCGACACCGGCATCATCTGCAAGGGCACCTTCGAGGGCCAGGAGGTGCTGGGCCTGAAGCTCAACTGGCACAAGCGCTACATCACGCTCGGTCCCGTCGCGACGCTGCTTGGCCTCGCCTTCAAGGCCTATGACCCCGATCATCTCGTCGGCGATCAGGAAGAGCTCGGCATCAGCGTGGCGCTGATCCCGACCAACCTTCCCGGCGTGGAAATCGGCAAACGCCATTTGCCGTCGATGCAGGTCTTCCAGAACGGCCCGAATTGGGGCCGCGACGTCTTCATTCCGCTCGACTACGTGATCGGCGGCCAGGCGCGGCTGGGGCAGGGCTGGAAGATGCTGATGACGGCGCTCGCCGCCGGCCGCGGCATCTCGTTGCCGTCCCTCTCCGCTGCCGGCGCCGCCTATGCCGCGCGCACCACCGGCGCCTATGCCCGCATCCGCGAGCAGTTCGGCATTTCCATCTCCAAGTTCGAGGGCGTCGAGGAGCCGCTCGCGCGCATCGTCGCGACCGCCTATCAGCTCGACGCGGCACGACGGCTGACCTGCGCCGCGCTGAATGCCGGCATCCATCCCGCCGTCATCTCGGGCATCATGAAGCTGCACGCAACCGAGCGGATGCGCACCGCGGTCGACGACGCCATGGACATCCATGGCGGCAAGGCCGTGATCGACGGTCCGCAAAACTATCTCGGCAATCTCCACCGTGCCGTCCCCGTCGGCATCACCGTCGAGGGCGCCAATATCCTCACCCGTAATCTCATCGTGTTCGGACAGGGCGCCATCCGCGCCCATCCCTATTTGCTCGACGAGATGAATGCGCTTGCCGATGCCGATCGCGAGCGCGGGCTCACCGCCTTCGACAAGGTGTTCTGGAAGCATGTCGGCCACAGCTTCGAGACACTCTTGCGCGCGTTCGGCCGGAGCTGGAGCTTTGGTGTCTTCGCGCTTGCACCCGATGCGGGTGACGCCAGGCCCTTCTATCGTCAGCTCTCGCGCTACTCCGCGGCGTTTGCCCTCTGCGCCGATATGGCGCTGCTGACGCTCGGCGGAGCGCTCAAGCGCAAGGAGATGCTGTCGGCGCGCTTCGGGGACATCCTGTCCGAGCTGTATCTGCTCTCGGCCGCGCTCAAACGCTGGCAGGACGAGGGCCGGCAGAAGGAAGATTTTGCCGCGCTCGAATGGTGCATGGCGACGGGCTTTCGGACCATCGAGAACCGGCTTGCCGAGATTCTCGCCAATCTGCCGAACCGTTTCGTCGCAGGCATCCTCAAGTTCGTGGTCCAGCCCTTCGGCGCTCGCGTGCTGGGTCCCTCCGACCGGGTCGTGCATCAATGCGCGAGCCTCGTGCTGGAGCCGTCGGCAGCGCGCGACCGCCTCACGCCCGACCTCGCTTATGTCGATGACGATGGCGGCTTCGCCCGGCTGGAGCGCGCGTTCAAGCTGGTCGCGGCCACGGACGCCATCGCCAGGCGCATGCGCGCGGCGCATCTGAGCGACTGGAAGGATGCGGTCGCCAAGGGTGTGATCACGCAGGCCGAGGGCGAGCAGCTGGCCGCGGCCCGCGAAGCGGTGACAAAGGTGATAGAGGTCGACGATTTTGCGCCGGAGGCGCTGTCCCCGATTTACAAGAAAACCGGCGACGTGCATCAGTTCTTCCAAGAACTCGGTGAACAGAGGGCGGCGAGCTGATGGCACGACCGGTTTTCATCGTCGACGGCAGCCGCACGCCGTTTCTGAAGGCGCGCTCGGGGCCGGGGCCGTTCACGCCGGTCGATCTCGCCGTGCAATGCGGCCGGCCGCTGCTGGCGCGCCAGCCGTTTTCGCCTGATAGCTTCGACCAGGTCATCCTCGGCTGCGTCAACGTGATCGCGGACGAAATGAACCCGGCCCGCGTCGCCGCGCTCCGGCTCGGCATCGGCGAGGACATGGTCGCCTTCACCGTGCAGATCAATTGCGGCTCCGGCATGCAGTCGATCGACACCGCCTATCGCTACATCCGCGAGGGCCATGCCGACATGATCCTCGCCGGCGGCACCGAGGCCTTGAGCCACGCGCCGCTGGTGTGGCCGAATTCCGGCGTGCGCTGGTTTGCCGGGCTCGCCACCGCCAAGGGCGTCGCCGCGAAGCTTGCCGCGGCCTTCAAGCTGCGGCCGCGCTATCTCAAGCCGATCATCGGCCTGGAGCGCGGACTGACCGATCCCATTACCGACCTGAACATGGGCCAGACCGCCGAAGTCGTCGGCCATCTCTTCGACATCACCCGCGCGCAGTCCGATGCCTATGCCGCCGAGAGCCATCGCCGGCTCGCGCATGCGCAGGCCGAAGGTTTTCTCAAGGGCGAAGTCGAGACCGCGTTCTCGCGCGATGGAAAATTCTTCGAGCATGACGATGGCGTGCGTCCGGACTCGACGGCCGAGACGCTGGCAAAACTCCGACCGGTGTTCGAGCGTCCATGGGGCCAGGTCACCGCCGGCAATTCCTCGCAGATCACCGACGGCGCGTCCTGGGTGATCCTGGCTTCCGACGAAGCGGTCGCCAGGCACAAGCTGACGCCGAAGGCCGTCATCGTCGACAGCAACTGGGCCGCACTTGATCCTGCTATCATGGGCCTCGGTCCCGTGATGGCGGCGACGCCGCTACTGAAGCGCAACGATCTCACCATCCAGGACGTCCAGACCTGGGAGCTCAACGAGGCCTTCGCCACCCAAGTGCTCGGCTGTCTCGCCGCCTGGAATGACGACAAATTCTGTCGCGAGATTTTGGGGCTGGACGGCGCCGCCGGCGAGATCGACCGCGAAAAACTCAATGTCGATGGCGGCGCTATCTCGCTTGGGCATCCCGTCGGCACCTCCGGCAATCGCATCGTGCTGCATCTCGTCAACACGATGAAGCGGCTCGGCACGCGGCGCGGCGTTGCCACCGAATGCATTGGCGGCGGGCTCGGCGGCGCCATGCTCATCGAGGCGGTGTGACGATGGATTCCAAGATCATGACCGCGCTCGGCGACCGCCTGCTGGAGTTCGGGCCCAAGCCCGCTGCCGATAGTCCCTACAAGCACTTCAAGCTGACGCGCGACGCCGACGGCGTCGCCTGGCTGCTGTTCGACCGCGCTGACGCCAGCGCCAACACGCTGTCCTCGGACGTGATGGAGGAGTTCGACGCCGTGCTGGCGACGATCGAGACCGAGCGTCCGGCCGGCCTCGTGATCCGCTCCGCAAAGCCGTCCGGCTTCATCGCGGGCGCCGACGTCAACGAATTCCGTGGCGCCGGTGATGCCGGGATGGTGGAGACGCGGATCCGCGCCGCCCATGCGGTGGTCGACCATCTGGAAGCGCTGAAGCTGCCGACCGTCGCGGTGATCCACGGCTTCTGCCTCGGCGGTGGGCTCGAAGTTGCGCTCGCCTGCCAATCGCGCATCGCCATCGACGGCGCGCGCTTTGGTTTCCCTGAGGTGATGCTGGGCTTGCATCCCGGTCTCGGCGGCACCGCTCGCTTCACCGCGCTGATCAATCCGACCCAGTCGATGGCCCTGATGCTGACCGGCCGCACCATCGATGCCCGCCGTGCCAAATCGCTCGGCCTCGTCGACACCGTGACGCAGGAGCGCCACGTTCGCAACGCCGTCAAGGATGCACTGTTCGGCCGCCTCAAGCGGGCGCGGCCGGGTTTTCTGACGCGTGCGGCGAATTTCGGCCCGGTGCGCGGGCTGCTGGCCCGGCGCATGCGCTCGGAGGCGGCGAAGGCCGCGTCTCGCGAGCATTATCCTGCGCCCTATGCCTTGATCGATCTCTGGGAGACCCATGGCGGCAGCAAGGCCGCGATGCTCAGGGCAGAGCAGGCTTCGTTCGCCAAGCTGATGGTGACGCCCACCGCGCAGAACTTGATCCGCGTGTTCTTCCTGCGCGAGCAGATGAAGAAGGCAGCAGGCTCCGGCAACACGGTCAGGCATCTCCACGTCATCGGCGCCGGCGCGATGGGCGGCGACATCGCGGCCTGGTGCGCGGGGCAGGGGCTGCGCGTCTCGCTCGCCGACATGAAGGCGGAGCCGATTGCGGGCGCGGTCAAGCGCGCCGCCGAGCTCTATGGCAAAATCATCCGCAAACCGACCGAGGTGCGCGACGCGCTCGATCGCCTGATCCCCGACATGGACGGGGAGGGCGTCCGCAACGCCGATCTCATCATCGAGGCTGTCCCGGAGAAGCTCGAACTCAAGCAGAAGGTCTATGCCGGCCTCGAGCCGCGAATGAAGCAGGGCGCGATTCTCGCGACCAACACCTCGAGCATTCCGCTCCAGGATTTGCGCACCATGCTGGCGCGGCCGGAGCGGCTGGTGGGCCTTCACTTCTTCAATCCGGTGTCGCGGTTGCAACTGGTCGAAGTCGTCAGCCATGACGGTAACGATACGCAGGTGCTGAAGGAGGCACTCGCTTTCGTCGGCGCGATCGATCGGCTGCCGTTGTCGGTGAAGAGCTCGCCGGGGTTCCTCGTCAACCGCGCGCTGACGCCCTACATGCTGGAAGCGATGGTGATGCTGGACGAGAAGATCGACCAGCGCCTGATCGACGCCGCCGCGGAGCAGTTCGGCATGCCGATGGGACCGATCGAACTGGCCGACCAGGTCGGGCTCGACATTTGTCTCGACGTCGGCGACATGCTGCGTAGCAAGTTCGGCGATCTGCTGCCGCCGACGCCGGCCTGGCTGCGGGAGAAGGTCGCCAAGGGCGAACTCGGCCGCAAGACCGGCAAGGGTTTTTACGTCTGGCGCGACGGCAAGGCCGAGAAGGCGCCGTTGCCCGAGACCGGTCCGCGCGTTACCGACCAGATGATCGACCGCCTGGTGCTGCCGATGTCCAATGTCTGCGTTGCGGCGCTTCGCGAGGGTATCGTCGATGACGCCGACATGGTCGACGGCGCCATGATCTTCGGCACCGGTTATGCACCGTTCCGTGGCGGTCCGCTGAATTATGCGCGCACGCGTGGCGTCGATCATGTCGTATCCACCTTGCGCGCGCTGGCCGGGAGATTCGGCGAGCGCTTTGCGCCGGATCCGGGCTGGGATAATTTCAAGTGAGCAATCTTCAAGTGAGCAATCTTCAAGTGAGAGCGGCATGAACGAACAAGCCAATGCCGGGCCGGGCGGCGATCTCTGCATCCGTACGCTGGCGATGCCGGCCGACACCAACGCAAACGGCGACATCTTCGGCGGCTGGTTGCTCAGCCAAATGGACGTCGGCGGCGGGGTGTTTGCGTCAAAGGTCGCGAAGTCGCGCACGGTGACCGTCGCCATCGAGGCGATGAATTTCCGCAAGGCGGTCTATGTCGGCGATCTCGTTTCGGTCCACGCCCACCTCGTTCGCGTCGGGCGCACCTCCATCACCGTGCATCTGGAAGCGTGGGCGCTGCGCCGCGGCGAGCAACAACCGTTCCTCGTCACCGACGGCAACTTCACATACGTATCGATCGACGAGCATGGCCGCCCGCAGCCGGTTCGCCCGACCGACACCGCGATCGCGACGTAATCGCGCGCGGCGTTGCGCCTCATCTTGCGTGCGGCACCGCCAAACGCGGCGCGACTGAGTCACGGCGCCGCGGCTTTGCCAAGAACCAGTCATAAAACGGATGAGGTCCCGGCGTACTCCATCGCGTGTCGATCCGGGGTGGAAACGGCGTCAAAATGCCCAGGAACCTTTGGGCAGAACTGCCGTTATTTGCCCGCACTGAGGAATCCACGGACCATGCCGGACAGCTACATCATCGAAGTCGATTCGCAGACCGCAGGTATCGTCGTTCGTTCCCAGGGAGGCTACTGCTTTTTCGCCTCATCCAACCGCTTCAACCGTCTCGAAGGCCAGCTCTTCCGCAACGCCCGCGAAGCCGAGCGCGCCGCGCGCAAGCTGGTTAACGGTGACGTGAAGGAAGCGGCTTAGTCCTCCCGCTGGTCATTCCGGGCCGGGCGTGGCGCGAGAGGTGGGAATCTTTTGCCGCGAACTCTGCCTTCCCTTCTCCCCCTGTGGGAGAAGGTGGCGCGAAGCGCCGGATGAGGGATCGTCTCCGCGAATTCCAATGCGAGAGATCAATCTGCGGAGAGAAACCCCTCACCCGACTTCGCTTCGCGAAGCCACCCTCTCCCGCAAGGGGAGAGGGGAAGCATCACAACTTCGTCGCCGCCCGCGAGAGCAGCTTCCAGTCGTCGCCCTGCTTCTGCCAGTTCATCAGGATGTGAAGGTTGGTCGGCACTTTTTTCCCATCGGCCGCCATCTCCTGTTCCGCCACCCAGTGGAAACGCACGATCGCGGCGGGGCCGACGACCTTGATGGTCGGGTCCTTGTACTCGATCGACAGGAATTTGGATTTGCCGTCGGTGGCGTTGGCGACGAAGGTCGCCTTGTCCTCGACCTTGCCGCTGGAATGGCTGTAGCTCACCTCATCGGCGCAGAGCGCGCCGAGCGCCTTGGGATCGGCCGCGATCTGGGCGAGACGGAACGCCTCGACCTTCTTCGCCACGGCTTCCTCGTCCGCCGAGGCCGCCAGCACCGGTGTTGTGAGCGCTGAAACTGCAAGAGTGGAGACGGCAAGAGCTGGGACTGCAAGAGTCGAGAGAGCCAGATCGCGTCGGTTGATCGTCATCGTTTCCTCCTTTTTGATCTTGCATGGAGTGTTGCAGCCGCGCTCGACTTTGTCGAGTGTCGCGTGGTGGTCATGCACGTGCGTCATTGCGCGATTGGCGGTGTATTGATACGGCTTTCGTATTGATGCGTCGTATATTCGGGAAGGTACGGACATGATCGAGGCTATCGGCAGGGCGTTGCTGTTCGACATCGACGGTACGCTCGCCAACACCGATCCGCTGCACCTGAAGGCCTTCAACCAGGTGCTCGGCCCGCGCGGCCATGTCTTCGATCACGCGCGCTTCTCCAGAGAGCTGCAAGGCTTCGCGAATGTATCGATCGGCGAGCGCTTTCTGCCCGACGAGGCGCCGGAACGGCGTGCCTTGATCCTCGATGAGAAGGAGGAGGTCTTCCGCGAACTCGTCGCCGGACAGATCGAGCCGCTGCCTGGCCTGATGGCGCTGCTCGACAAGGCGGATGCGGCCGGTATTCCCATGGTTGCCGTGACCAACGCCCCGCGGCTCAATGCGGAGCTGCTGCTGTCCGGCCTCGGTATCACGCACCGTTTCAAGGCGCTCGTGATCGGCGCCGAGCTGTTGCACGGAAAGCCGCATCCGCTGCCTTATCAGGAAGGGTTGCGCTTTGCCGGCGCCAGCGCGATGGCCTCGATCGCGTTCGAGGACTCTCGCACCGGCGTGCAATCGGCCGCAGCGGCCGGCATTCCGACCATCGGCATCCGGACCAGCCTCAGCCATGCTGATCTCGTCGCCGCCGGGGCTATCGCCTCCGCCAGCGCCTTCGACGACCCGGACCTGCTCGCGCGCCTCGCCGCTGCGATGGCGTGGTGAAGACCTCGTCCGTTAACCGTGATCGGCGCGCGCATTGACCGAACGCGCGAACCGCCGCACCATGCAGCTTCCTGACTTGAGGCCATCGCCGTGACCGGACTGACCCATCGCCAAGCCGAAATCCTCAACATCGCGCGCGCCTCGGGCCGCGTCATGGTCGAGGAGCTGGCGCGCCGGTTCGAGGTCTCGGCGCAGACCATCCGCAAGGATCTCAACGATCTCTGCGAGCGCCGCTCGCTGACCCGCATCCATGGCGGCGCCATCATCGCCTCCGGCGTCGAAAACCTCGCCTACGAGGCGCGGCGCTTCGTCGCCGCCGACGAGAAGAAGGCGATTGGAGCTGCGGCCGCCTCGCTGATCCCGAACGGCTGCTCGCTCTTCATCAACATCGGCACAACGACCGAGGAGGTTGCGAGCGCGCTGACCTCGCACGAGGACCTCCTCGTCATCACCAACAATCTCAACGTCGCGATGCTGCTCTACCGCCATCCCCGCATCGAGGTGGTGGTTGCCGGCGGCACGGTGCGGCGCGCCGACGGCGCGGTGGTCGGCTCGACCGCGACGCAGCTGATCGGCCAGTTCAAGGTCGACTACGCCATCATCGGGGCGTCCGCGATCGACGAGGAGGGCGCGCTGCTCGACTTCGACTATCGCGAGGTGCAGGTGGCGCAGGCCATCATCGCCAATGCCCGCAGCGTCATGCTGGTCGCCGATTCAACCAAACTCCGCCGCAGCGCGCCGGTGCGCATCGCCCATATCAGCCAGATCCAGACCTTCGTCACCGACCAGGAATTGCCTGAGCGCCTCGCCACCATCTGCCACGGCAAGGGCATCGAGGTGATGGCGGCGATGCCGAAGGGGGCGGATGTCGATGAGGCTCAGGCCGATGTGCAGGATGCAGCACCTGAATCGGCGCCGGTGGTGCGGCTGAGGTAGGACTATGGGTTGTCCCACGGGTTCAGCAGCGGCACGCCGAATACCGCGAAATCCTTCACTTTGCGTGTGACGAGCATGAGGTTGTTCGCGAGCGCGGTCGCGGCAAAGAAGCCGTCCATGACAGACAATGCGACGCCGCTTCTGCAGCTCTGAGCCATGAGGTCACCCCAGCGTTCCGCCACCGCGTGGTCGATCGGCAGGGTGCGCCCGGCAAAACGCTCCGGCAGATCGTGGGCAAGCCAGGCGGCCAATGCTGCGCGCCGACGGCCGTCCTCCAGCAATGCGATGCCGCGGCGAAGCTCGGCGATCGATGCCACGCTGATGAACGCACGATCCTCGTCGATCGTATCAAGCCATGACAAGACTTTCGGCGAAGGGGCCGGCCTCTGGACCTCCGACAACACGTTGGTGTCGAGCAGTAGATTCACGGCGTCTCGTCGTGCGGCGCGTCGTGCACGCGTTCAAGCTCGAGGTCGGCGCTGCGCAGCGGCGAAGCCAGCAGGAATTCGGCCAAGGTTCCTTTGCGCGCCGTCTTGCGCGCCCATTCCTCGGTGGAAACGATCACCGCATTGGGCTTGCCGTGTCGGGTGATGATTTGCGGGCCGGCTTGGGCACGGTCGATCACCTCGGAGAGCCGGGCCTTGGCGTTGGCAAGCGTCCACGAGTCAGTCGCCGGTGAGTCTGGTGCAGTGCTGTGTTCTGTCATGCAGATAAAGACCAATATGACTATCGTAACTAATAATGGTCGTCGACGACTATTCAAGAGCAATAATGCTGCGCGAATCCCGTCCCGAACTGCCCATTTCCACACCCATATGCCCACTCGAAAGTTCCGCTTTCACTTCCTTTCTCCCCTCTTTCATCTTGCTTTCGTTTTCTGGTGTGATCTAATCAAAAGCGAAAGTAACCGCTCGATTGAACGGGCGGTCGCCGGGGGATGCGTCTGTTGGAGCGGATTTTCGACCTCGCCATTATTGGAGGCGGTGTTAACGGCTGCGGCATCGCGCGCGACGCGGTGGGCCGCGGCAACACGGTTTTCCTGTGCGAAATGAACGATCTGGCTAGCGGGACCTCGTCCTGGTCGACCAAGCTGGTGCATGGCGGCCTTCGCTATCTCGAATATTACGAGTTCCGGCTGGTCCGCGAGGCGCTGATCGAGCGCGAGATTCTCTGGGGGATCGCGCCTCACATCATTCGCCCCCTGCGTTTCGTTTTGCCGCACCATGCGGGCCTGCGGCCGGCCTGGCTGCTGCGCCTCGGCCTCTTCCTCTATGACCACATCGGCGGCCGTCATCTGCTGCCGGCGACGCGCTCGGTCGACCTTGGGCGCGACGAGGTCGGCCGCCCGCTGATCCCGAACCGCTACCGCCGCGCGTTCGAATATTCCGACTGCTTCGTCGACGACGCCCGTCTCGTCGTACTCAACGCGCGCGATGCCGCCGACAAGGGCGCCGAGATCCGTACCCGGACCCGCGCAACCGATATTAAACAGACCGACGGCATCTGGACCGTCAGCATGATCGACACGCTGACCGGCGCGCGCTCGTCGATCCGGGCCCGTGCGCTGGTCAATGCCGGCGGGCCCTGGGTCGAGGATGTGCTCGGCCGCGGCGCCGGCGTCAACGCCAGAGCCAAGGTGCGCCTGGTGCAGGGCTCGCACATCGTCGTAAAGAAACTCTACGACCACGACCGTGCCTACATGTTCCAGAATGCCGACGGCCGCATCATCTTCGTCATTCCCTATCAGGACGATTTTACGTTGATCGGCACCACCGACCGCGACTATGACGGCGATCCCGCCAAGGTGAAGGCGACGGCCGAGGAGATCCAGTATCTCTGCACGGCGGCAAGCGAATATCTGGCCAAGCCTGTCACGCCCGATGACGTGGTCTGGACCTATTCCGGCGTGCGTCCGCTCTATGATGACGGCGCCAGCGAAGCCAAGGCCGCGACGCGCGACTATGTGTTCGAGCTCGACACGCCCGGCGGCGTGCCGCTGCTGTCGATCTATGGCGGCAAGATCACGACCTACCGCCGTCTCGCCGAGGAGGCGCTGGAGCGGCTCGCGCCCTATCTTCGCAGTGCGAAAGCGCGCGAAGGCTGGACCGGCAAATGGCCGCTGCCCGGCGGCGACATGGGTGTGTCCGATGTCGACGGCCTGATCGCCGAGCTTCAGCGCGGCTATCCTTTCCTCAGCCACGAGCATGCGCGGCGCCTCGCACGCGCCTATGGCACGAGGGCGATCAAGCTGCTTGGCGATGCGAAATCGGCGGCCGATCTCGGCCAGGCCTTCGGTGCGACGCTGAGCGAGCGCGAAGTCCGCTATCTCATGGCCAACGAATGGGCCGTCACCGCCGACGACGTCGTCTGGCGCCGTTCCAAGCTCGGCCTGCGACTAAGTGCCGACGAGATCGCGGCGCTTGATGACTGGATCAGGACCCACGCCGTGCAGCAAAGTCCCCTGCTGGAAGCGGGAGGACGCTCATGACAGTGGCACTCGATCACGTAACCCGGACTGTCGACGGTATCGAGCACATTCGCGACGTCTCGCTGACGCTCGAGAGCGGCACGCTCAACGTGCTGCTCGGGCCGACGCTGTCGGGCAAGACCTCGATCATGCGGCTGCTCGCTGGCCTGGACAAGCCGACATCGGGCAAGCTGCTGATCAACGGCAAGGACGTCACCGGCGTCGACGTGCGCCAGCGCTCGGTCGCCATGGTCTATCAGCAGTTCATCAACTACCCCTCGCTGTCGGTCTACGAGAACATCGCTTCGCCCTTGCGCGTGCAGGGCAAGCCGCGCGCCGAGATCGAGGCGCGGGTCGCGGAAGCCGCCCGGCTGCTCAGGCTCGAGCCGTTCCTGAAGCGCACGCCGCTCCAGCTTTCCGGCGGCCAGCAGCAGCGAACTGCGATGGCGCGCGCGCTGGTGAAGGGCGCCGACCTCGTGCTGCTCGACGAGCCGCTCGCCAATCTCGACTACAAGCTCCGCGAGGAGTTGCGCACCGAGCTGCCGCGCATCTTCGAAGCGTCCGGCGCGATCTTCGTTTATGCCACCACGGAGCCGACCGAGGCGCTGCTGCTCGGCGGCAACACGGTGTGCATGTGGGAGGGGAAAGCGCTCCAGATCGGCGAGACGCCAAACGTCTACCGGCGGCCGCAGACCTTGCGCGTCGCGCAGGTGTTCTCCGATCCGCCGCTCAATCTCGTCGGCATCGAGAAAAAGAACGGCTCGGTGCAATATGCGGGCGGCATTGCCGCGCCGGCGTCCGGTCTCTATTCCTCGCTCGCGGACGGCGCCTATCGCGTCGGATTTCGTGCCCATCAGCTCGCGCTTGCCAATGGCGAGACCGACCGCCACGCCTTCCATGCCACGGTAACGGTGACCGAGATCACCGGTTCGGAGAGTTTCGTGCATCTGACCCGCGACGGATCGAACTGGGTGGCGGTGTTGCACGGCGTGCACGAGTTCGAGCCCGGGCAGACCATCGATGCCGTGCTTGATCCCAACGACGTTTTCGTGTTCGACGCTGGCGACCGCCTGGTCGCGGCGCCCGGTCCCATAGCGTTTTCAAGCGAAGTGCCGAGCGGTTCGCGTGAAGAAAACGCGTCAAAGAAACAAGCTTGAGGGGGATGCGACATGGCCCGCATTGACCTCGTCGATCTCGCTCACTCCTACGGTGGCAATGATGCGCCGCAGGACAGCTTTGCTCTCAAGCCTGTCACGATGACCTGGCGACAGGGCGGCGCCTACGCGCTGCTCGGGCCGTCCGGCTGCGGCAAGACCACGCTGCTCAACGTCATCTCGGGCATCATCACCCCGTCGCGCGGGAAAATCCTGTTCGACGGCGAGGACATCACACCGCTGTCAACCCAGAAGCGCAACATCGCCCAGGTGTTCCAGTTTCCGGTGATCTACGACACAATGACGGTGGGGCAGAATTTGGCGTTCCCTCTGAAGAACCGCGGTGTACCGAAGGCCGAGATCGACAAGCGCGTCGCTGAGATCGGCCGCCTGCTCGACCTCGATCCCTATCTGAACCGCAAGGCGACGCGGCTCACGGCCGATGCCAAGCAGAAGATCTCGCTCGGTCGCGGCCTGGTCCGCTCGGACGTCGCCGCGGTGCTGTTCGACGAGCCGCTCACCGTGATCGACCCCGAGCTGAAATGGCAGCTCCGCTCCAAGCTGAAGGCGCTGCATCGCGAGCTCGACCTGACGATGATCTACGTCACCCACGACCAGACCGAAGCGCTGACCTTCGCCGACACCGTGGTGGTCATGCATGACGGCCGCGTGGTGCAGAGCGGCACGCCGGCCGAGCTGTTCGACAAGCCGGCGCACACCTTCGTCGGCTATTTCATCGGCTCGCCCGGCATGAACATTTTGCCGGCCGAGGTAAGGGGCCGCGAGGCCAGGATCGGCGGTCACGTCATCGCGCTCAATCGCAGCTACGACAGCCTTCCGCCAAGCGCGAAGATCGAGATCGGCGTCCGTCCGGAATTCGTTGAAGTCGTCGCGCCTGCACCCGGCCTGCTCAGTGCGAAGATCGAACGCGTCGACGACCTCGGGCGCATCCGCTTCGCGCGTGCGCGGCTCGGTGATGCAAAGCTCGCAGCGCGCGCGCCGGCCGGCTTCACCAGCCCGGACGGCACGGCCGGCCTGAAATTCGACCCGTCGCACGTCCACGTCTATGCCGACAGCCTTCTGGTGGAGGGAGCCGCCTGATGGACAAGACCGTCAACCAAAAAGCCTGGTTCCTGGTGCTGCCGGTGTTCCTGGTCGTCGCCTTCTCGGCGGTGCTGCCGTTGATGACGGTGGTGAACTATTCGATGCAGGACACCTTCGGCAACAACCAGTTCTTCTGGAACGGTGTCGGCTGGTTCAAGGAATTGCTCGATCCCTCGACCGATCTCGGCGGCCGCTTCCTGGCTTCGCTCGGGCGCAATCTGTTCTTCTCGCTGGTGATCCTCGCGATCGAGGTGCCGCTCGGCATCGTCGTCGCGCTGTCGATGCCGCGACAGGGGTGGACGGTTGCGGCCTGCCTCGTCATCCTGGCGCTGCCGCTGCTGATCCCGTGGAACGTGGTCGGCACGATCTGGCAGATCTTCGGCCGCCCCGACATCGGCCTGCTCGGTTATGTCCTCAATGCCATCGGCATCGATTATAATTACGTCTCCAACGATATCGACGCCTGGGTCACCGTCATCGTGATGGATGTCTGGCACTGGACCAGCCTGGTCGCGCTGCTGTGCTACGCCGGCCTGAAGTCGATCCCCGAAGCCTATTATCAGGCGGCGCAGATCGATGGCGCCTCCCGCTGGGCGGTGTTCAAGGCGATCCAGCTGCCGAAGATGAATCGTGTGCTGCTGATCGCGGTGCTGCTGCGCTTCATGGACAGTTTCATGATCTACACCGAACCGTTCGTGGTGACGGGTGGTGGGCCCGGCAACTCGACGACCTTCGTGTCGATCGAGCTGGTCAAGATCGCGCTCGGCCAGTTCGATCTCGGCAAGGCCGCCGCGCTGTCGCTGGTCTACAACCTCATCATCCTGATCGTCTGCTGGATCTTCTACACCGTCATGACCAATGCTGGCGCCGAGCGGAAGCCGCAGGAAGGAGCCGCGTGATGCATTCGATCCCCGGCCGTCGCCTCATCATGGCGCTGTTTTTGATCTTCCTGCTGTTGCCGATCTACTGGCTCGTCAACATGAGCTTCAAGACCAACGCCGAGATCGTCTCGACGATGACGCTGTGGCCACACGCGCCGACGCTCCAGCACTACAAGCGCATCTTCACCGACGAGAGCTGGTATTCCGGCTATATCAACTCGCTGGAATATGTCGTCCTCAACACCATCATATCGATCTCGGTGGCGCTGCCGGCGGCCTACGCGTTCTCGCGCTACCGTTTCCTCGGCGACAAGCATCTGTTCTTCTGGCTGCTGTCGAACCGCATGGCGCCGGCCGCGGTCTATGCGCTGCCATTCTTCAATCTCTATTCGGCGATCGGCCTGTTCGATACGCCCTGGGCGGTCGCGCTGGCGCACTGCATCTTCAACGTCCCGCTGGCGGTGTGGATCCTGGAAGGCTTCGTCTCCGGCGTGCCGCGCGAGATCGACGAGACCGCCTTCCTCGACGGCTATTCCTTCCCGCGCTTCTTCATCAAGATTCTGGTGCCGCTGATTGCGAGCGGCATCGGCGTCGCCGCCTTCTTCTGCTTCATGTTCTCCTGGGTCGAGCTGCTGCTGGCGCGCACGCTGACCTCGGTGCAGGCCAAGCCGATCGCGGCGATCATGACGCGCACGGTGTCGGCCGCGGGCATGGACTGGGGCCTGCTGGCTGCGGCCGGCGTGCTGACGATCATCCCGGGCGCGCTCGTGATCTGGTTCGTTCGGAACTACATCGCGAGCGGTTTCGCGCTCGGTCGGGTTTAGGGAGGCATCAATGGAAGCTATTGCATGGATGGCTTGGACGCCGCCGACGGCAATCTTCTTTGTCGCGCTCGCCTGCACGCTCGCCGTGATGACCTGGCTTGGGGTGGCCTATCCCGAAGCCGAGCGCGTCGGCGTGCTGCGCATCCCGACCACGCGCGGCGACCGTCTGTTCATCTCCCTGATCACGGCGGCGGTCATCCACTTGCTGTGGATCGCCTTCGCCGGCACCGACGCCCTCGCCACGCTGCCGATCGGCGAGGACGGAGTTGAAATTTCGCGCCTTTGGATCGCATCAGGAATTTCGCTGGCCACGGCCGTACTCGTTTTCCGCACGGTCTAGCCCGCGAAGGAACGGCCAGATCCGGGACCAACCCGGGCCTGTAAAAAGTTTGTCGCTGCAACGGAGGAACAACATGCGGCAGTTTAGGAGAAGGGAACGTCCATTGACCAAGA
Organism: Bradyrhizobium sp. JR4.3; assembly: GCF_040547695.1. NCBI lineage: Bacteria > Pseudomonadati > Pseudomonadota > Alphaproteobacteria > Hyphomicrobiales > Nitrobacteraceae > Bradyrhizobium > Bradyrhizobium sp. JR4.3. Next base: position 64,228 of record NZ_JBEPQF010000023.1, read on the forward strand.
ATAGCTTTTTGACGATGTCCAGCGTCGCCGCCATGGTCGCGGTGTCGTTGGCCGTCTCGGCGCCGGTGCGCGCCGCCGACGACGCCGCGATCCAGAAGTGGATCGCGGAATTCCAGCCCTCGACGCTGTCGAAAGACGAGCAGAAGAAGGAGCTGGAGTGGTTCGCCAAGGCCGCCGAGCCCTTCAAGGGCATGGAGATCAACGTCGTCTCCGAGACCATCACGACCCACGAATACGAGTCGCAGACGCTGGCCAAGGCGTTCTCCGAGCTCACCGGCATCAAGCTCAAGCACGACATCATCCAGGAAGGTGACGTGGTCGAGAAGCTGCAGACCCAGATGCAGTCCGGCAAGAACGTGTACGACGGCTGGATCAACGATTCCGACCTGATCGGCACCCACTTCCGCTACGGCCAGACCATCGCGCTGTCGGACTACATGACCGGCGAGGGCAAGGACGTCACCGATCCCATGCTCGACGTCAACGACTTCATCGGCAAGTCGTTCGGCACGGCGCCGGACGGCAAGCTCTATCAGCTGCCCGACCAGCAGTTCGCGAACCTCTACTGGTTCCGCTACGACTGGTTCACCAACCCCGACTACAAGGCCAAGTTCAAGGCCAAGTACGGCTACGAGCTCGGCGTGCCGGTGAACTGGTCGGCCTACGAAGACATCGCCGAGTTCTTCACCAACGACATAAAGGAGATCAACGGCGTCAAGGTCTACGGCCATATGGACTATGGCAAGAAGGACCCGTCGCTCGGATGGCGTTTCACCGACGCCTGGCTGTCGATGGCCGGTAACGGCGACAAGGGCATCCCGAACGGTCTGCCCGTCGACGAATGGGGCATCCGCATGGAAGGCTGCCGTCCGGTCGGCTCCTCGGTGGAGCGTGGTGGCGACACTAACGGTCCGGCCGCGGTCTACTCGATCACCAAGTACCTCGAGTGGATGAAGAAGTATGCTCCGCCGCAGGCCCAGGGCATGACCTTCTCCGAATCCGGTCCGGTGCCGGCGCAGGGCAATATCGCCCAGCAGATGTTCTGGTACACCGCCTTCACCGCCGACATGGTGAAGCCGGGCATCGCCGTGATGAACGCGGACGGTACGCCGAAATGGCGTATGGCTCCGTCGCCGCACGGTTCGTACTGGAAGGAAGGCATGAAGCTCGGCTACCAGGACGCGGGCTCGGCGACGCTGCTGAAGTCGACTCCCGCTGACCGCCGCAAGGCGGCCTGGCTCTATCTTCAGTTCATCGTCTCCAAGACGGTCAGCTTGAAGAAGAGCCATGTCGGTCTCACGTTCATTCGTGAATCCGACATCTGGGACAAGTCGTTCACCGAGCGTGCGCCGAAGCTCGGCGGCCTGATCGAGTTCTACCGCTCGCCCGCGCGCGTGCAGTGGACCCCGACCGGCAACAACGTGCCCGACTATCCGAAGCTGGCGCAGCTGTGGTGGCAGAATATCGGCGATGCGTCGTCCGGTACGAAGACGCCGCAAGCCGCGATGGACTCGCTTGCCGCCGCGCAGGACTCCGTCATGGAGCGTCTGGAGAAGTCCGGCGTGCAGGGCGCCTGCGGTCCGAAGCTGCACAAGAAGGAGACGGCCGAGTACTGGTTCGCCAAGGCCCAGAAGGACGGCACGATCGCCCCGCAGCGCAAGCTCGCCAACGAGAAGCCGAAGGGCGAGACGGTCGACTACGACACCCTGATCAAGTCGTGGCCGGCACAGCCCCCGAAGCGCGCTTCGCTGCAGTAAGGCACTTCAACATAACGACGAAAGGCCGGGAGCAATCCCGGCCTTTTTCTTTTTATTGTCGTGGATTTTGCTTCCACACCGTCATTGCGAGCGAAGCGAAGCAATCCAGAGTCTTTCCACGGAGGTAGTCTGGATTGCTTCGTCGCTTCGCTCCTCGCAATGACGGAGGGTGGAGCGACGACGACGCCTTACTCAGCCGGCTCAGCCGCCAGCGTCGGGTAATCCGTGTAGCCCTTGGCGCCGCCGCCGTAGAACGTGTTCTTGTCCCAATCGTTCAGCGTCGCGCCCGCCTTCAGGCGCTCGACCAGATCGGGGTTGGAGATGAACGGCTTGCCGAAGGCGATGAGATCAGCCGCGTTCGCGTCCAGCACCTTGGCGGCGAGATCGAAATCATAGCCGTTGTTGGCGATGTAGGCGCCGGGGAAGCGCTTACGCACGCCCGCATAGTCGAACGGCGCGATGTCGCGCGGACCGCCGGTGGCGCCCTCGACGACATGGAGATAGACGAGCTTCAGCGCCGCGAGACCATCGACGATATGGTCGTACAGGGCTTGCGGGTTCGAATCCGAGATGTCGTTGGCAGGCGTCACCGGCGAGATGCGGATGCCGGTACGATCGGCTCCGGCCTCCGCCACGACGGCCCTGGAGACTTCCAGCATCAGTCGCGCGCGGTTCTCGATCGAGCCGCCATAGGCGTCAGTACGCTTGTTGGTGCCGTCCTTGGCGAACTGCTCGAGCAGATAGCCGTTGGCGCCGTGGATCTCGACGCCGTCGAAGCCGGCTTCGAGCGCATTCTTCGTGGCGCGCTTGAAATCGTCGATGATCCCTGGAATTTCGGAGAGTTCGAGCGCACGGGGCTCAGAGACGTCAGCGAAGCCGCCGTTGACGAAGGTCTTGCCCTTGGCGCGGATCGCGCTCGGTGCCACCGGGGCTGCGCCATTGGCCTGAAGGTCGACATGCGAAATGCGGCCGACATGCCAGAGCTGGATGAAGATCTTGCCGCCGCGCTGGTGCACCTGATCGGTGACCTTGCGCCAGCCGGCAACCTGCTCCTTGGAATAGATGCCGGGGGTGTCCTGGTAGCCTTGGCCCTGCTGCGAGACCTGGCTCGCTTCGGTGATCAGAAGCCCCGCAGAAGCACGCTGGGCGTAATAGTCGGCGGCGAGCGCGCCCGGTACAAAGGTGCCGGGAAAGGCGCGGTTGCGCGTCAGCGGCGCCATCACGAAACGGTTCGCCAGCGTGATCGGGCCGAGCTTGTAGGTCTCAAACAATTTGGTCGAACGGCTCATGAGAATGCTTCCAGGCGGTGAGAGATCCGGAACACTTGTGCATCGCGGCAATCAGCGCAAGGGAGGAGCCATACGGAAACTGCAGGCGAGATGCGCAGCGGGGCTACGCAGCATAAAGCATGTGCAATTTCAGCCGCGGCAGCAGATTCGATCTCCCGCCGCGGCCGCCTGAATCATCGGGTATTAGTTCGCGCCGAGGAAATCGCGTTTGCCGACCTCGACGCCGGCGTGGCGCAGAAGGCCGTGGGCGGTGGCGGCGTGGAAATAGAAGTTGGGCAGCGAGAACGCGCTGAGGAATTGCTGGCCCTTCATGGTGATGGATTTGTCGGGACCGGCCGGGAAGGTGACGTCCTTGGTGTCGGCGCCCTCGAACTGCTCGGGCTTGAACGATTTCACATAGTCGATGGTCTTGGCGAGCCGCTGCTTCAATTCGGCAAAGCTAGTCTCGGTGTCTGCTGTGGAGGGCACTTCGCTATGGGTCAGCCGGGCGCAGCCTTTGGCTGCAAAATCGCTGACCAGCTGGATCTGCTTCGAGAGCGGCAGCATGTCCGGAAACAGGCGGGAGCCCAGCAGGACGGCGGGATCGACCTTCTTGGCCGCGCAATGCGCCTCGGCTTTCGTGAGCAGGCCGGTCAGGCTGTTCAGCATTTGCAAATAGGCGGGAACGACGGCGTCGTGGAAGGACATGTGATGCTCGCTATTGTGGTGGGAAATCTCAGGAGAAACCTGAGCCACTCACATGGGAACCTCATGGAAAAATACAATCGTGGGAGCGGCTTGTGCAGTGCGAAAATTCTACCGAGCGGGCTTGTGGTGCTATCGGCGCCCCGCTGTCATCGTCCGGCTTGACCGGACGATCCAGTACTCCGAGGCAGCTGTGATTGAATCGATAGGCCGCGGCGTACTGGATGCCCCGCTTTCGCGGGGCATGACAGCGATTCTAGTGCTTAGCGGATCGTCCCCGCCGGCTGTGCCTGCGCCGTGCCACCGCGCATCCGGGCCAAAAGCTCGGCCGTTGGCCAGGAATCGGCGGGCAGACCGTATTTGATCTGCATCGCCTTCACCGCGGCGCGGCTCTGCTGGCCCAGCACGCCGTCGACCTTGCCGACATTGAAGCCGGCCTGGACCAGAAGCTGCTGCAATTGCTTGAGCTCGTTGAACGGCAGCTGCGCGACCGGTGTGGACGGCTTTCGCATCGGAGCCGCGCCCGCGATGCGGGTGGCGAGATAGCCTGCGGTGGTCGAATAGATCAGCGAGTTATTCCACTCGGTGTAGGCCGCGAAATTCGGGTACGCCATGAAGGCTGGCCCGAAGCGCCCCATCGGCAGCAGCACGGAGGCCGCAAGATTGTCGTTCGGCAGCGGCCTGCCGTCGGGATAGGTCACGCCGAGCTGCGCCCATTTCGAGCGCGGCAGCTGCACCGTGAGGTCGGTCTGATCCCACGGCAGGTTTTGCGGCACCTTGATCTCCTCCAGCCACGGCTCGCCGCGCCGCCATTTCAATCCGTTGGCGATGTAGTTCGCGGTCGAGCCGATCACGTCGTCCTCGCTGCGGAGGAGATCGCGTCGTCCGTCGCCGTCATAGTCGACGGCATAGTTGACGTAATGCACGGGCAGGAACTGGGTCTGTCCGAGCTCGCCGGCCCAGGAGCCGACCATCTCGTCAGGATGCAAATCGCCGCGGTCGATGATCTTCAGCGCGGCAATGGTCTCGTTCACGAACATCTCCGAGCGGCGGCAATCATAGGCCAGCGACACCAGCGATTTCAGCGTCGGCAGATTGCCCATGTTGACGCCGAAATCGCTCTCCAGTCCCCAGAACGCTGCGATCACCGCCGGCGGCACGCCGTATTCCTTTTCCGCGCGCGCGAACGCGGCCGCATGTTGCTTGATGTGCTGCTGGCCGTTCTGCATGCGATAGGGCGCGGCCATGCGGCCGGCAAATTCGGTGAAGAGCTGGCCGAACACGCGCTGGCCGCGATCGCGATTGACGATGCCCTGGTCGTAGATGAGGTAAGGCGAGGCCGCCGCGATCGTCCGCTGCGACACGCCGGCGGCAACGGCCTGTTGTTTCACGTCGGCCAGAAACCGATCGAAGTTCGCGCCGTTATGGCACGCCGCCGCGCGCGGCGAGGGCGCGGTCGCCCTGGGGGCTGCTGGTTTTGCGGGCGCTGGCGCGAACTGGGCGGAGGCGGTTGCAGACAGCGCGACAAGAGTGACGGCCGCGATCGCAAATCGGGTCTGGAGCATGAGGTTTCCGGGGGGAGGGCGCGTGGGGAATCTTGCCAAAGCTTAAGGGAATTGAGCGCCTCAAACCATCCTTTCGTCATGGCCGGGCTTGTCCCGGCCATTCACGCTTTCGGCCTTGCGCCGGAGGGAGAACGTGGATGCCCGGGACAAGCCCGGGCATGACGGAAAAGCAATGTTGGTCAATGGCCGCGGCTCCGCGACGCACCTTGAAACCTTGCACGCGGACGGGGGGCATCCCTACCTCATGCTTGCCGGCCTGCAACGCCTCCAGCGGCCACGGCCGGCCTCGGGAGACGGCCATGAACTATCTTCGTACCGCAATGCTGCTCGCAGGCCTCACCGCCCTGTTCATGGGCGTCGGCTATCTGATCGGCGGTGCCGGCGGCGCCATGATTGCGCTCGTCATTGCCGCGGCGACCAATCTCTTCACCTACTGGAACTCCGACCGCATGGTGCTGTCGATGTATGGCGCCCATGAGGTCGACCGCAGCAGCGCACCGGAGCTGGTCGGGCTCGTCGCCGAGCTGGCGGGCCGGGCCGGCTTGCCGATGCCGCGCGTGTTCCTGATGGACGAGCCGCAGCCCAACGCGTTTGCCACCGGGCGCAATCCCGAGAATGCCGCGGTTGCGGTCACCACCGGGTTGATGCGCCAGCTCAGCCGCGAGGAGCTCGCCGGCGTGATCGCGCACGAGCTCGCTCATATCAAGCACCACGACACGCTGCTGATGACTGTGACCGCGACCATTGCAGGCGCGATCTCGATGCTGGCGCAGTTCGGCATGTTCTTCGGAGGCAACAACCGCGACAACAATGGTCCGGGTATCGTCGGCTCGATCCTGATGATGATCCTCGCCCCGATCGGCGCCATGCTGGTGCAGATGGCGATCAGTCGTACGCGCGAATACGCCGCGGACAATCTCGGCGCACGCATCGCGGGTCAGCCGATGTGGCTGGCATCGGCGCTGGTGAAGATCGAAGGCGCTGCGCATCAGGTCCCGAATGTCGAGGCGGAGCGAAATCCCGCCACCGCGCACATGTTCATCATCAATCCGCTGTCGGGCCACGGCGTCGACAATCTGTTCGCCACCCATCCTTCGACGCAGAATCGCATCGCGGCACTTCAGCAGCTCGCAGCCGAGCTCGGTGCGCAGGCCTCGCCGTCGGTCGGCGCCAATGAGAACTATCCGCCGCGGAGCCCATGGGGCCGCTCTTCTTCACGCGGCCCTTGGGGCTGACGCGGAAGCAGCGCGAATTTGCTCGCTTTGTGACCTGTCGCACACAGGGCGGTCCCGGCCGGTGTTAACACCCTGCCGTGACAGTTCCTGCGAAAGGGGATGCGTGGCCGGCCCTCTGCCTGCCACCCTCGAAGATGACCAAAGCTGCAGTACCATTGTTGATTGCCCTGGGCATGCTGATTGGCCTGTCCACGCACATCGTCGTCAATTGCGGGGACGAGGACGAGCCCGACATCTGCTCGGCAGTGATCGGCTTCTCGCCGCTGCGCGGCTCGCTGATCGCTTTCGCCTATGAGGGGCGTGGACGGATCGCGTTGCGCCACGGCGACTGGCGGCGGGCGATCGCGGATTTCGACGAGGCTATCCATCTCAACCCCAACCGCGCCTCGCTCTATCGCGATCGGGCGTTGGCGCGCCGGCAGAACGGCGACCTCGAACTTGCCATCGAGGATTACGACGAGGCGATCGCGCATGATCCCAGGCACGCCGCGCCCTATCACCAGCGCGGTCTCGCGCTCGCGGCCGCCGGCGATCTCGATCGCGCGATCCTGAGCTACAACACCGCGGTCCGCCTCGACCCCTCGGATGCGCAGCCTCGGCTCGACCGCGGCCTCGCCTTCCTCGCCCGGGGCCAGGCGAATGAGGCGCGCGCCGATTTCGAGGCCGCGCTGGCGCTGCCCGCCGGCAAGGACGTCCGCACCCGCGACGCGGCACGCGCAAAGCTCGCCGAACTGGCGAGCGCCGAGCCGACCCGGCTCGGCGCTCCAGGAAAGTGAGCGTCTACTTCGCCTTCTTGGCTTTGGCCTTCTTCGCTTTCTTGGCCGGTTTTTCCTTGGGCGCCTTCTTCTCCACCTTCACCGCGACCGGCGTGCTGGCGGCGATCCGCATCGACCGCGCGTAGCTGTCGGCGACGTTGTCGGCGGACATCTGCAGGCGCTTGGCGGCGGCAATGGCCTGCTCCATGGTGGCCTTGGCCATCATCTTGAAGCGGTCGCCGGTCTCCTTGCCCTTGGCCTTGGCCGCAAGGCCGTTGAATCGGTCCCGCCGCTCCTTGGCGCGGGTCATCAGGCCCGTATGCAGCTGTCTGGCCAGTTGCCGGATCACGACATCCAGGTCGGCTTCCGCCATGTTGTTCTATCCTCTTCGAAAACGGTATCGATGCGGGCGGGACTATGCAGATCGGGCCCCACCTTGGCAATTCCCGGCCACGCGTCATCCGCAGCTTCCGGTGACCAAAACAAAAGAGCCGCGCTGCGCGCGCGGCTCTCGGGCTTGGTCTGGCGCTTTCTGTCTTACTTCAGCGAGGCGACCGGGCCGCTCGAGGCTGCCGGATCGGGATCGAAGCCGAACACGCCGACCAGATATTTGTAATAGTCCGGCAACTTCTCCTTGAGCGCCTCGCGCGACTTCGGGTCGTGGAATTCGCTCTTCCCGGCCAGGAAGATGCTGGCGGTTACCGCGAAGAACTCCATGTGATTCTTCAGCGCGTAGGATTCCTTGGGCAGGAGATCCTTGGACTTGGCGTAGGCGTAATAGCCGATCACGCCCTTGTTGGCGTAGCCGTCCGGCAACAGCCGCGCGTGGTAGGCGTGCAGCAGCTCGTGCAGCAGCACGGCTTCCTTTTCGTAACGCATCATGTCCGGCCGCAGCATGATCACGCCAAGGCCGGAATCGACCGCGAGGTCGACGGCGTTCGGATTGCTCCAGCGCTGCTTGTTGGGGTCCCAGACCGTCAGTGTGCGGGGAGCGGTGCGCTGGATGTCAGGCGTGACCCGGCCGTAGCAGGCGGTCGCGGCGCCTTCGTCGAGGCAGGCCAACTCGCTGGCGATGATCGGGACGGTGCGGAAGAAGCGCAGCACGCGCGGCGAGAGGCCGGCAGCCTCGACCACGTCGATCTGGCTCTTCACATTGTCGGTGAGCTTGTCGACATCCTTGCGGTCGGAATTCTCCGACAGGTCGAACATGTAGCCGCGGTAGCTCTGGAAGCCCGGCGGTAACGCCTGCGCTGCGCCGGCGGACGCATCCAGCGGTCCGGCATGGGACGAATTGGCAAAGAGCGCGCCGACAATGGTCGCGGTCAGCAGCAACGCAATGCGCATGATGAACCCCCTGATGTCACTTCACGCGGCAGGATAAGCCGCCGTTGTTTGCGAAAAGTGAGTGGGGCGAGACTAAGGCAGCGATGTTGAGGCGTGCTTAATCGATGGTTGCGGATCGCGGAAGGGAATTAGTGCCGGGTTAACCAAGCGTGGATTGCCCGCGCGCTTCGGCGTAGCATGGAGATCCGGGCACCAGGCCCACAAACCAGATAGCCGGAAGGGAGGATGCCATGTATGCCGCCATCCGTCAGGCCAAGGCAAAAAGCGGGAGCGCCGAAGAGCTGGCGCGCCGTATCAAGGAAGGTGCCGTTCCGATCATCAGCGACGTCGACGGCTTCCGCGCCTATTACGTCGTCTATGCCGGCGACGACACGGTCACGGCGATTTCGATCTTCGACAAGTTCGAGCAGGCGGAGGAGGCGAACAGGCGTGCGATCGCCTGGATCGAGAAGGATCTGGGTGCGCTCCTTGCAGGCGACGCCCGCGCCGCCGCGGGACCGGTGATCGTGCATACGCTGGCGTAAGTCCTTCGTCATTGCGAGGAGCGAAGCGACGAAGCAATCCAGGCTGTCACTGCGGAGACAGTCTGGATTGCTTCGCTTCGCTCGCAATGACGAGGAGGTAGATGTGCCCCTTCACAACTCCCGCGCATTCGAGAACGCAAAACTCGACACCCGCCGCGTCGTCTCGTCCAGGATCAGCGTGCGCGTGATCGGCGGCTCGGCGCGCTGGGCGCAGTTTTCGCGCTCGCAGAGACGGCAGTTGACGCCGATCGGCGTGCCCTCCGTTTTCTCCAGATCGATGCCGGCAGCATAGACGAGGCGCGCGGCGTGACGAATCTCGCAGCCGAGGCCGATGGCGAAGCGCGGCTGCGGCAGCGGGTGCGGCGCGACGGGACGGCGCACCATTTGTGCGATCGAGAAATAGCGCGTGCCGTCCGGCAGCTCGATCACCTGCTTCAGCAGGCGGTCAGGCGTGTCGAAGGTCGAGTGCACGTTCCACAACGGACAAGTGCCGCCGAATTTCGAGAACGGGAACGTGCCCGATGAAAATCGCTTCGAGACGTTGCCGGCATTGTCGACACGAAGCAGGAAGAACGGGATGCCGCGCGCGTTCGGCCGCTGCAGGGTGGTGAGCCGATGGCAGACCTGCTCGAAGCCGGAATTGAAGCGCTGTGCCAGCAGATGGATGTCGTAGTTCAATGCTTCGGCGGCAGCCAGGAAAGCCGGGTAGGGCATCATCACGGCGGCCGCAAAGTAGTTGCCGAGCGTGATCCGGAACAGGCGGCGCGGTGTGTCGTCGAGCGGGCCGGCGCGGCCGATGATGGTCTCCAGATGCTGCGCGCATTCAACCAGGCCGAGCTGAAAGACGAGCTGGAAGGCGCGGCCGGGCGGGTCGACCAGTTCGGAGATCAGGAGCTGGCGCCGGTGGCGGTCGAAGCGCCTCAGCGTCTCGCGCATCACGTCCACCGGCATGATGCGGGTCTGGATCGAATGCTTTTCGCGCAGCCGTGCCGCGAGCGCCGCGTAAAGCTCTTCGGCCGGCACGTTCAGCTCGTCGCGCAGAGTCTCCGCGGCCTGCTCGAGCTCTGGAAAGTAATTGCGGTTGGCCTCGATCAGTTCGCGGACGCGCTCGACCGGATTGGCCTCATAGCGGGTGCCGACGTCTCGGTCAGCCATTTGTGCCGCGGCCAGCGTCTCGCCCTGGCGGGCCTCGGTATAGGCGGCATAGAGCCGTTGCAGCGCATGGGTGACGCCGGGGCAAAGTTCGGCCAGATCGCGTAATTCTTGCTTGGGAACGTCGATCTGACGGAACAGCGGGTCGGAGAAGATCTCGTTGAGTTCGGCGAAGAAGCGGTCCTCGTCGGCGGTCGCGAGGTCGCGCAGGTCAAGGTCGTAGGTTTCGGCCAGCCGCAGCAGGATCTGGGCGGTCACCGGGCGCTGGTTACGCTCGATCAGATTGACATAGCTCGGCGAGATCCCGAGCCCCTCAGCGATCTGGGTCTGCGACAGCCCCAATTGCTGCCGGATCCGCCGGAAGCGCGGGCCGACGAAGAGCTTCTTGCTGGAACCGGCGGGCATTCTCAGGTCTCCGGAGGCATCAAGGGCAGGCTTGCTGACGTTTTGATTTACAAGATTTACAAAGTGACATTTGTTACAAGTACCGATGTTACATGACATCACCATTCAGATACAAGCCTACTATACGAGCTGAGCTTTCTCGCGTTTAGCTTCTGACACGCATCTCGCAATGCATTGTCAAGAATGTCGATGGCTGGTGGCCATCGTCAGCGAAAGGATCAGGCACATGAATTACCAGCCCCGCGGCATCAGCACCCTCCAGGCCCCCGCCTCGTATCAGAGCGAGGTCGAGGCGGCCCGGTCGCTCCTGGAGACCCAGCCGACCTGGAACGGGGTGTCGGCCGAGGCCGTCGCCCGCATGCGCCTGCAGAATCGCTTCAAGACCGGCCTCGACGTCGCCCGCTACACCGCGGCGCTGATGCGGGCGGACATGGCCGCCTATGACGGCGACCCCACCAAGTACACGCAGTCGCTGGGCTGCTGGCACGGCTTCATCGCCCAGCAGAAGCTGATCTCGGTCAAGAAGCACTTCGGCAAGACCGATCGCACCTATTTGTACCTGTCCGGCTGGATGATCGCGGCGCTGCGCTCCGAGTTCGGCCCGCTGCCCGACCAGTCGATGCACGAGAAGACCTCGGTGCCGGCGCTGATCGAAGAACTCTACACCTTCCTGCGTCAGGCCGACTCGCGCGAGCTGAACGATATCTTCCGCAACCTCGATAAGGCCCGCAAGGAAGGCGACAAGACCCGAGAGAAGGAGTTGATCGAGAAGATCGACAACTTCCAGACCCATGTCGTGCCCGTCATCGCCGACATCGACGCCGGCTTCGGCAATGCGGAGGCGACCTATCTGCTCGCCAAGAAGATGATCGAGGCGGGTGCCTGCGCGCTCCAGATCGAGAACCAGGTCTCGGACGAGAAGCAGTGCGGCCACCAGGACGGCAAGGTCACGGTGCCGCACGAGGTGTTCCTGGCGAAGATCCGGGCCTGCCGCCACGCGTTCCTCGAACTCGGCGTCGAAGACGGCATCGTCGTGACCCGTACCGACTCGCTCGGTGCCGGCCTGACCCAGCAGATTGCGGTCAGCCACAAGCCCGGTGACCTCGGCGACCAGTACAACAGCTTCCTGGATTGCGAGGAAGTGACGGCGGAGAACGCCCGCAATGGCGACGTCATCATCAACCGCAACGGCAAGATGATGCGTCCGAAGCGGCTGCCCTCCAATCTCTATCAGTTCCGCCCGGGCACCGGCGAGGACCGCTGCGTGCTGGACTGCATCACCTCGCTGCAGAACGGCGCCGACTTGCTCTGGATCGAGACCGAGAAGCCGCATATCGAGCAGATCGCCAAGATGGTCGACCGCATCCGCAAGGTGGTTCCGAACGCGAAGCTGGCCTACAACAACTCGCCCTCGTTCAACTGGACCCTCAACTTCCGTTGGCAGGTCTACGACGCGATGAAGGAAGCCGGCCAAGACGTCAGCAAGTACAATCGTGCCGAGCTGATGAAGGTGGAATACGACGATACGCCGCTGGCAAAGGAAGCCGACGAGCGCATCCGTACCTTCCAGGCGGATTCGGCCAAGCGTGCCGGCATCTTCCACCACCTGATCACGTTGCCGACCTACCACACGGCGGCGCTCTCGACCGACAATCTGGCGAAGGAATATTTCGGCGACCAGGGCATGCTCGGCTATGTCAAGAACGTCCAGCGCGCCGAGATCCGTCAGGGTATCGCCTGCGCCAAGCATCAGAACATGGCCGGCTCCGACATCGGCGACGACCACAAGGAATACTTCGCCGGCGAGGCTGCCCTGAAGGCGGGCGGCGCCCACAACACGATGAACCAGTTCGGCTAACGCATCACGCTAATCGACAGGAGACTGACAATGACCAACAGCAATTTCTGGGTGATCGGCGGCGAGTTCGGCTCGATGAACTTCCACAAGCTGGTGGAAGGCTCGGCCCAGGTGCAGGGTCCGTTCAAGACCCGCAAGGAGGCCGAGGACGCCTGGCGCTCGGTCTCGGAAGAGAACCGCCACAAGGCGGGCGTCCGCTTCTCGATTGTGGAAGAGCCGTCGCGGGTCTCGGCGTGAGAATCTGAACTAACATGCCAATCTGAATAAGAAGACGTCCAAGGACGGAGGGTCCCATCCGGCGCAAGCCGGGTGGGACCGTCTGTTTTTGGCACAGGTGAATAGCCTGTGGGCTCCGTAAGTAACTGGAATTGTAGGGCCTTTGCGGACACATTGGTTGCTGATAGGTTAATCCGGCCAAGTGAGGACGAGGCCGCCAATGTCAGAGCCCGAGACCAGCGGGATCCATCCCAGCCAGCCGCGCCCGGTGCGGCTGCGCGATGCGCTGTTGCGGGCGCGGATCGAGGCTGCCGACCGGACCGGCGTCGTCGTCGATTTGCGCGATGCCGAGGTGGCACGGCTCGAGATCCTCAACGATTCGCTCGATCCTCTGTTCGCGCAGGTGCCTGACAAGATCGACCTGTTCGACCGCGGTATCAGCCAGGGCGATACGCCCAGGCTCTGGATCGACGTCGTCGCGCACATCGTGATGGGGCGCGACAAGCGGATGTACCGCTTCGTGCAGGACACCCGCTTCGGCCGCATCGTGCTCGCTGAATCGCACGACACCGCTGTCATCGTCGAGGCCGTGACCGATTACGTCGCGCGCCGCATGATCGAGCGCGAGCATGCGATGGTCGTCCCGCCCGAGCCGAAGCCCGAGGTCGCGCAGCCGCAGCGCCGCTCGCGCCTCTGGCCATTCGTGCTGGGGTTCGTGCTCGGTGCCGCCGCACTGTTCGGGGTTGCCGTGCTCGCGGCCCTGCGGAGCTGGTGAGGCGTCGTCATTCCGGGGCGCGCGAAGCGCGAACCCGGAATCCATTTATCAGCACGTATCGCGGCCCGATGGATTCCGGGTTCATGCTTCGCATGCCCCGGAATGACAGCGGTCTAAATCAACTTCACATGCTTGATCTGCCCGATCTGAAGTCCAGCCCCCAGGCTCCGCACCGTCTGCTCGCAACGCCAGCTGGCGTTGTCCTTCTCGATCGTGAACAGATTGTAGGCCGCAGCCGGGGTGTGCCCGTGCGCGAGCGCGGAGGCCGATGGCACGCCGATTGCGGGAATGTTGCCGTTGGGGCCTTCGAACCACATCGTCGAATGAATGTGGTCGTGCCCGTGCAGGATCAGTTCGACGCCGTGGCGTTTCAAGAGCGTCAGCAGCTCGGCCGAGTCGATCATCCGCTTGTGGCGCGCGCCGGACTTCAGTGGATGATGCACCAGCAGCACGCGAAAGACGTCCTCGGCTGCGAACCGCTCGAGCATCTCTTCGAGCGACGCGAGCTGATCGCGTCCGAGCGCGCCTGTCGCCATCAACGGCAAGGTGGGCACCGCCGTGGACAGGCTGATCAGCGCGAGCGGCCCGCGCCGGCGCAGGCTCGGAAAGCCGATACGGCCATCGTCACCCGCAAGATAGGGCGCGAAGGTTTCGCCGAAGCGATGAAAGGTGGCGCGGACATAAGCGTCGTGATTGCCGGGAATCGTGGTGACGCGGTCGGGCGGACCGAGGCCGTCGAGCCAGGCGCGCGCCGGCGCGAATTCCGCCTCCAGCGCCAGATTGACGAGATCGCCTGTGACCGCGATGTGGTCGGGACCTTGCGCCTTCATGTCGGCGACGAGTGCGTCGAGCACCTCGCGGCGCTGATACTTGTGACGGTTGCGCGTCCAGTTGACGTAGCCGAACGCGCGCTTGCCGGCGAGCTCGATCAGCCGCGGCTTCGGCAGCGGCGGCAGATGCGGGTCCGACAGATGGGCGAGCGTGAAGGGGGCCATTGGGGGCGATTGCCTCGCTATTCGCCCGCTGTAATGGCAAGGTCGCAGGCCAGGTGCAAGCGGGGCATCAAGGGAGCCCGATGGCGGATCGTCTGAACAGCGTCCGACGCAGATTCGAGCCGCTGCTGCGGCAAATCTTCCACGCCTATTTCCTGCTGGTCCGCGGCATGACGCTCGGCGTCCGCGCCGTGGTACTGGATGCCGACACCAGGGTGTTCCTGGTCAGGCACAGCTACGTCACGGGCTGGTATCTGCCCGGCGGCGGCGTCGATCTCGGCGAGACCATGGAGCAGGCGATGCGCCGCGAGCTCAAGGAGGAGGGCGATATCGATCTCACTGGCGATGCCGTGCTGCACGGCATCTTCCTCAACAGCCACGTCTCGCGCCGCGACCACGTCGCGGTCTACGTCGTCAGGCAGTTCAAGCAGGATCGCCTGCCCGCGCCCAACCACGAGATCGCCGAGTGCGGGTTCTTCGCGGTCACCGCGCTGCCCGAGGGGACCACGCCCGGCACGCGGTTGCGGATCGCGGAAGTCCTACACGACAGGCCGCGGATTGCGACGTGGCGATGATGGCTGCCTGTGCTAGTAAATCGCCGCACCTGCGGTGTCGGCGCATGGACGAGGGATGAAGATTGTCTGAATCGACGAGGTCATGGCCGTTTCGGGTCGCCGTGCTGGTGCCCTGCTACAATGAGGAAGCCGCCGTCGCGACGGTCGTTGCCGATTTCCGCAAGACACTGCCTGCGGCCGAGGTCTACCTGTACGACAACAACTCGACCGACCGTACCGCGGCGGTCGCGCGCGAGGCGGGAGCGATCGTGCGCAGCGAGCGGCGCCAGGGCAAAGGTCACGTCGTGCGCCGCATGTTCGCGGACATCGAGGCCGACATCTACGTGCTCGTCGATGGCGATGCGACCTACGACGCGCCGAGCGCGTCGCGCATGATCGACGAGCTCCTCGACGAGCATCTGGATATGGTTGTCGGTCTGCGTGTCGATCAATCGCAAGCGGCCTACCGGCGCGGTCATCGCATCGGCAATCGGCTGTTCACCGGTTTCCTGGCATCGACCTTCGGCCACGCCTTCAAGGACATCCTGTCCGGTTACCGCGTGTTCTCGCGCCGGTTCGTCAAATCCTTCCCGGTCCTGTCCGGTGGCTTCGAGATCGAGACCGAGTTCGCGGTCTATGCGCTGGAATTGTCGCTGCCGGTCGCCGAGGTCGAGACGCCCTATTACGCGCGCCCGGAAGGCTCCTTCTCCAAGCTCGACACCTGGCAGGACGGGTTGCGCATCTTCAACACGATGCTGAAGCTCAATCGGTCGGAGCGGCCGCTGCGCTTCTTTTCGGCGATCGGCATCGTGCTCGCGCTGCTGTCGATCGCTTTCGGGCTGCCCGTCGTGATCACCTTCCTCGAAACCGGCCTCGTCCCGCGCCTGCCGACCGCCGTGCTCTCCATGGGCCTGATGATCATGGCGCTGCTTTCGGCCTCGTCGGGGCTCGTGCTCGACACCGTGACGCGCGGGCGGCGGGAAATGAAGATGCTCGCCTACCTGTCCCAACCGCCGCTCTGGAGGACCTGAAATTGCCTCCGGGGCCGGGCGCAATCCCATGGACCGCTGCCCTCCAAGGTGATATCCCGCCGACGCGATGAACGATCTCTCCCTCACCATCCGGTCGGAAGCCGCCGGCGATGCTCAGGCGATCGAGCGGCTGCACGAACGCACCTTCGGACCCGGCCGCTTCGTGCTCAGCGCGTACCGAATCCGCGAGCATGTGGATCATGTGCTCGATCTATCCTTCACCGCCCGCGTCGGTACGTTGCTGGTCGGATCCGTACGGCAGTTGCCGATTTGCGTCGGCGACACGCCGGCACTGCTGCTCGGGCCCCTGACGGTCGAGCCTCCGTTCCGCAGCCGCGGCGTCGGCCGGCTGCTGCTCGAGCGCGCACTGACGGATGCGAAGGCGCAGGGCCATCGCCTGGTGCTGCTGGTCGGCGACGAGCCCTATTACAGCCGCGTCGGCTTCAAGCAGGTCCCCAAGGGACGCGTCACCATGCCGGGCCCGGTAGATTACAGCCGGCTCCTCGTCATCGAGCTGGTCGAGGGCGCGTTCGAAGGCGTATCGGGACCGGTCGGTCCGGACTGGAGCAAGACGCGCACCTGACGCCATCGCTTCGAAGCTCACATGAAGGTAGGGCAGTGCCGGTCGATCAGCAATATTACCGGGAAGTGGCGTCCGGGAGCACGGCGGAAAAGCTGCTGATCGCCGCGCGCGACCGCATCTTCCAGGATTTCATCGCCCGCATGCAGCCGTCTGCCTTGGACGAGATCCTGGATGTCGGCGTATCCGACGTGATCAACGACGGCGCGAACGTGCTGGAGCGAAGCTACCCGCATCAGCACAAGATCACGGCGTGCGGGCTCGGCGAAGGAATCGGGTTCAAGGCGGCTTTTCCGCTTTGCCGTTACGTGCAGATCGAACCGAATACACGGCTGCCGTTCAACGACAATGCGTTCGATGTCGCGACGTCCAATGCCGTGCTCGAGCATGCCGGTAGCCATGAAAATCAGGTGCTCCTGGTCGAGGAGCTTTGCCGCGTCGCGCGGCGGGTGTTCATCACCGTGCCCAATAGGTTCTTTCCGGTCGAGCACCACACCGCCATCCCGCTGGCGCATTATCTCGACGGCACCTTCAGGATCGCCTGCAGGATCGCCGGCAAGTCGGAATGGACCGACGAGCAGAACCTGATCCTGATGACGCGAAAACGGCTGCTGGGGCTCGCCGCCAAGTCCTCCGCCCCTAAGTCCGCGGCCGTGGGCTACACCGGTTTGTCGCTCGGCCCGCTATCGTCCAATCTCTATCTTGCATTCCGCTAAAGCAGCGCCGCCTCCGTCGCATCATGATCCCCGATGAAGAAGATCCACACCAGCAAAGCCGTCTTCGCCGTGTTGTTTCTCGCGGTGCTGATCGGCCATTTCTGGACCATGATGCGATGGAATGAGGCGCGCGGCGTCTATGACGACATCTGCTACCTCAGGCAGGCGCATCTGTTCCAGAGGTTCGGGCTGGTGGAGGGCTTCGACACCAACCTCGGCCGCGACGACGATGGCTATCAGAAAGCGAAGCTGAAGGAGATCGGCTACCCGGACTGGAACGATACGACCGCGGCGCCCTGTCACAATCTGATGCCGGCCACGGGGAAGGTCGTCATTCAATATCCGCCGGGTGTCGGCCTCGTGTTGGCGCTGTTTCCGCCAGGTCACCAGGTCGTGCCCATGTACATGCTGGCGACCATTATCGTGCTCGGCTTTGCGCTATTTGCGCTTTCTCTCGCGCGCAGCATGCGGTCGGTCCTGATGGCCGGGACGTTCGGCTGCCTTGCGATCTACCAGATGGTCAATCCGGTCAAGGCGAGCTATTCGATGGCCCCGACCGTCGTCGTCTGCGCGCTCGCGGGATGTCTCACGGCGCGATGGCTGGCGAGCCCGCGATCTCAACCGAGGATCTGGCCGCTGGCGCCGATCGGCTTCCTGCTCGGACTGACCGTTGATTTCCGGTTGGCCAATCTCTTCCTGGCGTCCGGCTATGGCCTGTTTCTCCTCGTCGCGTTCCTTGCGGAACGGACGTTGTCCCGGTTCTTGCAGGGGCTCGTGTTCGGCCTCGCATTGCTGGCCGGCGTGATCCCGACCATCGTCTCTTACGCCGTCAACGCCGGCAGTCCGTTCGCGTCGACCTACGGCAACAACCCCGATGTCAGGCCGCTGGATTTTTCGTTCGCGGTGGTCCGGGACTATCTCGCCGACCCGCTCCAGACCTTGCTGATCGTCATCGGAGTTGCAGGCTCGATCTGGCTGTTGCGGCAGGCGAACGGCACTCGCCGCGTCGCGCTGCTCACGATGGCCAATCTGGCGCTCAACCTCGCCTTCTTCTTCACCTATCCGATCGCGACGCCATACTACACGATCCCCATTTCTCTCCTGACATTGTGGACCCTGCTGTTCGCCGTGCTGTTTCGGGAGGCGGCAGAGGCTTCCCCCGATGCAGCCGCTCTAGCCGAACCGCGATGAGCTCCGGCTAGCTATCGCGCTTTCAGAACTTGAAGTTCGCGAACGCCCGCACGCCGATGCCAGGCATCAACACCTCGTCCTTGGTGTAGGACACCGAGTTGCGGATGTTTTCGTTCAACAGATTGTTGCCGACGAGGCCGACCAGCATCTCGCGCGCGCCGAATGCATTCGGGTTGAGCTTGGTCTTGTAGCTGACCTCCGCCTTCAGCAAATTGTAGCCTGCCGTCGGAGTCTCCGCGATCACGGCGACATTGTTCTGCGCGAACGCGTGCAACAGGTTGACGCGCATCAGCCAGTTGTCGTCGCGCCAGAACACGCCGCCACCCAGCCGCACCGGCGGAATCCGCGGCACGTTGGTGCCGTCGCTGAAGGTGGCGCGGACCACGTCGAGCTGGTTCTCGATGCCCCAGATGCCGCCCTGGAACGCGCCGATATCGAGCTGCGACTGGAATTCGCCGCCGCGGAAGTTGGCATTGCGCTGTGAGTAGACCGCCTGGTTCAGCTCGGCGCCGGGCGCACCGCAGGAGGCAAAGTCGCCGTCGCACATCACGCCGGTGAGGCGGCGATAGATGAAATTGTCGAAGTGCGTGTAATAGGCGGTCGCCTCGAACCGGAGCGGTCCGGCCGCCTTGCGCACGCCGATTTCGACCGACTTCGCGGTCTCGATGGTGAGGTTCGGATTGCCGATGTCGAAGGTCGCGGTCGCATCGTGGCCACCGCGCGAG
Source organism: Bradyrhizobium sp. JR4.3 (assembly GCF_040547695.1). Classification (NCBI taxonomy): domain Bacteria; kingdom Pseudomonadati; phylum Pseudomonadota; class Alphaproteobacteria; order Hyphomicrobiales; family Nitrobacteraceae; genus Bradyrhizobium; species Bradyrhizobium sp. JR4.3. The sequence goes on from NZ_JBEPQF010000023.1 coordinate 83,576, forward strand.
AACAACTCGGCCGGCTTCGGCGCACGCTCGACATATTGCGCGGTGATGCTGCCGACCATGCCGCCCGGCAGGTCCTGCAACAGGCCGATGCTGCCGCTCTTCGGCGTGAACGACGGATTGCGGACGATGCTCGTTTGCGGCGTCCCGTCGGGCAGGAAGTCTGCCGGGAAATCGGGCGTCGACCCGTGCAGTTCGACATGTTCGATCCGGCCCGCGATCTGCGCCCTGGTCTGTTCGCTGAACTTGAACTCGTTGAAGACGTAGCCGGCGACGCGGTAGTTTCGGTTCGGGTCCCACAACCCGTTGAACAGCGCGCCGGGATCATCCGGGCTTGGCGCCGTCAGTTCCTGGTGGCCCGCCTGGAAGCCGAACGCCGTCGTCACCTCGGCGAAGCGCGCGTTGAACGGCATCAGCTGCACCTCGGTGCGAAGCTCCTGCTCCTTGTTGGTGAAGGTCTGCCGCACGCCGTCGGTGGTGGGATCGGCCGGATCGGCAAGGCCGATCTCGTTGTGCCGGTAGTCGGTCGCGCCGGCCCAGAAGCGGACGGCGTCGATTGCGGCCGCGTCGGGGTGGTACTCGCCCTTGACGGTGATCTTGGTCTGGTGGCCGTCGATCCGGGTGTTGTGGTCGGCGCCGTCGATGCCGGGGATGTGGTAGAGCGAGTCGTTCTGCGTGATCGCCGCGCCGACATAGCCGCCCTGGAAGAAATAGGAGCCGCCGATCGAGGCGCCGTCCGAGCGCGTTGCGGAGTTCGGCTGGCGGCCGTTGGCGACGGAGCGTGTCTGGTCGTTCAGATAGGGATAGCTCGGGATGCTGTAGTCGGTGGTGTTGCGCCCGTAGACGTCGGCATGGAAGGCAAAATTGCCGCCGCCGGTGTCGAGCAGCACGCCGCTTTCGACGCCGCGGTCGACCGAGCTGAAGGCGCTGCGCGTCTCGGCGGTGACGCAAGGCGATGTCGCGGCGCTCGCGAGCGGCGCCTTGGCCGGCATGCCGTAAGCCTGGAACGACGGAGCGCAGTTCGGCAGCGTGTCGGGAATCCGGTTGTTGGTGGCGCTGACCACGCCGCCGATCGAGGTCGAGCCGTAGCGCAGCGCAGCCGGCCCGCGCACCACCTCGACCTGGTTGGTCGCGAGCGGATCGATCGGGACGAAGTGATCCTCGCCGAGATCGGAGGCGCCGCCGGCATTGGTGCCGTTCTCGACGATGCCGACGCGGTTGACGTCGAGCCCCCGGATGATCGGCCGGCTGGAAGCGCCCGGCGCGAAGCTCGAGCCGGTGATGCCGGGTTTCGAAAACAGGAGATCGCCGAGCTGGCCGCCGCCCTCGCGGCGGATCTCCTCGTTCGGCACCACCGTGACGGTCGCGAACTGGTTGGTCACGATAGGCAGCACGCCCTGCTGGGGTGCGGCCGGCGTGGAGGCTGCCGGCGTGGCGTCCGTGGTGCGCTCGGGGCTGCGCGCCCGCGCGGTTCGCGTAGGGCGGCCGGGGTTGCGGGTCGGCACCACCGCCCTGCGTACGATGGGGCTCGGAGCCGTCACGGTGACGGCGGGGATCTCGGTCGATGACTTATCCTCGGCCAGCGCCGAGGTGGCGACGCCGATCAGGAGCAGGCTTGCTCCGCCAAGGCGCTGCGTGCGCCGCAATTTGAATGACATGGTCCTGATTCCAGTCAGGCGCCGTCCGCATGTTGGTCTGCTGATCGGAGGCGGCCTGCCGTCGCTGCGCGACGGAATTCGACTTCAACTGCTCCCGGGCACGCGCCTGAAAGCGGCGAGCCGAGCGTGATCAAGCGTTGTTGGAAGTCAGGACGCGGGAGGTGCGCGCGGTTGGAATGCCGTGCCGGCCGATTTCAGATGGACGAATTCGGCGTCGGTGGTGCGGTAGAGCAGGTCGATCGCCTGCGGCAGCAACAACACCGGCGGCGCCGCGAACATGACGGTGCCGGCCATCGCGACCAATGCGCAGATCGCGCAATTGTCCTCACCCGGCTGCTCCCTGTGGGGGCCAGCGGGAGATTGCTTCTCGACCGCGGCGCGGTCGATCGAAGTGGGAGCTTGGTTGCTGTCGGTCTGCTGAAGCGAGGACTGAGCGAGGGGAGCGGCCTGGGCGAACCAATGGCTGTGGCCGAACGTCAGCGCGAACTGCACCAGCATCGCGAAGATCGCGAGCCGGGCGCCGTGCTTGATATTCGACCGGAACCACTTCATCCGAAAACGCCACCCCCACATCGCGAGGCATCATCCCCTGATCCCGCGATGTTATAATGTAACATCGCCCGATCGGTCAGCGGATGTCAACCGCTGTCGAGCCGACCCGAGCGGGCCGGCTCCTCGCCGTGTCGTGCGGGCAACTGAAAGATCTAGGCTGAGGACCTATCGAATGGCTTACGGGAACGGCGATTGATTGACTCAGTGCCAGCGCGAGGAGGCGGCATCAGAGCTTTTTGCTCTGGAGCCAGGTGCGGATAGCCTCGATGTGTTCTGCCTTGCGCTCCAGCGGCAGCCAATGCCCTGCGGGCAGGCTCGTCACGGTCAGGTCCGGGCAGGCGGCCCGCATCGGGTCACCTTGGCGATTTCCGGTGATGCTGCAGATCTGATCAAAGTCGCCGTTAACGAACAGCACCGGCTGCGACAGGCGGCCGCCACTGGGTGCCTTGCGCGCATAGGCGATGTTGGCGTCGTCGTTCAGGTACCACACGCAGGATGGGCGGAAGCCATGAGTCTTGAACGTCTGCACCAGCACGTCGAAGTCCGCCGGCGGCCAGAGAGCCGGATCAGGCTCAGTCGGCGGGGCGCGGTGCGCGGCGCCAAAGCGCCCTCCATTGCGCGTGACCATCGCATTCGGCGAAACCTTGCCGATGCCGGCGGGGTCGCCTGGCCGAAAGATCGACGCCAGCGATGCTGCCAAATCTGCATCGAGGTCGGCGACCGCCGCCTCGAAGTGCGTGGTGTAGTAACGGTAGTAATCCCATTGGCCGTCCGGATATTGGTCAACCGGATAAATCGTTCGGTCGACCAGCGGGACGACAGTGCGCAGGGCGTGCCCGTCGGGCTGATACGCCAACGAGGTCAGCGCTACTCCGCGGCTGCGCTTTGGCTGATGCGCGACCAACTCACCGACCACAACACAGCCCCAGTCGTGGCCAACCCAGATCGCAGGCTTGCCGCCGAGGTGATCATGAAGTTCGGCCATGTCCATCACGATTTCCTCGATGGTATAGGCGTCGTTGGCTGCAGGGGTGGAAGAGCCGCCGTAGCCGCGCAGATCGGGAGCGACGCAGTGCCAACCGTCGACGGCAAACGCGCCCATCTGCGCGCGCCACATCAAGCTGATGCTCGGCCAGCCATGGACGAAGATCATCAACGGTCCGTCGGCCGGCCCGCACGCGATGTAGCGCGTTGTCTGACGAGGCGAGCTGAACGTGCGCTGGTGAAGTGTGTCTGTCATGGTCGAGTAACTCCGCTTCTCATCGAACGCTCGCGCTGTTTGGGTGCTGCGAAGGCTCCGTCGAGAACTGCTCTTGTCCGCGGGGAGCGATGCCTGGACAGGGACACGCCTGCCCAGGGCCGAGGAAGAACCGCCCCCAGATTTCACAACGCGCTACATTCGACCGAGTTCGGGGTCGAAGGCGCTATGGAGCTTCCGGCGAAGAAGTGACGATTGGATTATCCGACTAACGGGAAGCGAAGGGACGCGCGTAAGCCGCCTAGCGCCCTTCACGGACCCACGTCGCAGCAAACGCGCCGAGCAGCAGCAACAGGCCGATCAGGCCGGCAAAGATCGGCAGCACGCCGACGCCCTTCACGACGCTGGCGTCGCGCATCCGCACGCCCATCCAGCCGTCACCATGGAAGACGCTCGCCGAGCGGACCGGCAGAATGCGCGGCAGCTCGACGCTGGCGCCGTCGACCACGCGCACGGCGTCACCGCCGGTCGCCTGGGTCAGCGGCTTCAACGTCTCAGTGGTGGAGGTGACTTCCGAAAACTCCTTCGGATTGGTCGGGCCGACATTGATCAGCGCCTTCAGCGTGCCGTCGGTGGCTTGCCACAGGCCGAGCTCGCTCGCCGGCAGGCTGGCGCGCCATTCGCCGGGATCGCCGGCTGCAAGCGTCAGGTCGCGCGACACGCCCGACGGCGAGATCACGCTCACCGGCTGAACGCTGTCCGCCATGGTCTGGCGCACCACCACGAGATTCTTGCCCTGCACCTGCAGGCGCAACGCTTCCTCATCCAGATCAGGTTGCTTCATCAGCCAGTGCGACATCCGCCGCAACAGATCGAGATGCGGGCCGCCGCCTTCGTAGCCGCGCGCCCACAGCCAGATATGGTCGGAGAGCAGCAGCGCCACGCGGCCCTCGCCGAAACGCGATAGGAACAGCAGCGGCTTGCCGTCGACGCCCGTCATGACGGGCGGGTTGACCGCATTGCGGGTCTCGACGGTGCGGAAGAAGCGGCTCCAGCGCGGCGGCTCGGAGGCGGAGCCCTCGAGGCCGCGCGTGACAGGATGGCGTTTGCCGACGTCGGACAGATGCGCGTAGAACGGCTTTTCCGTCACCCCGACCGGTTCGGCCGGCAGCACCGAATCCAGCGGCGTGCGCCAGATGCTGGTGTTGGACGCGTAATCGGGGCCGGCCGAGACCAGCACTGCGCCGCCGGACCGCACGTAGCGCGCGATGTTGTCGAAATAAGCGATCGGCAGCACGCCCTGGCGAGCATAGCGGTCGAAGATGATCAGCTGGAATTCGTTGATCTTCTGCTGGAACAGCTCGCGGGTCGGAAACGCGATCAGCGACAATTCGTTGATCGGCGTGCCGTCCTGCTTCTCCGGCGGCCGCAGAATGGTGAAGTGGACGAGATCGACGCTGGCGTCGGACTTGAGCAGGTTGCGCCAGGTGCGCTCGCCGGAATGCGGCTCACCCGAGACCAGCAGCACGCGCAGCTTGTCGCGCACACCGTCGATGGCGACCACGGCGCGGTTGTTCACCGGCGTCAATTCCCGCTCGAGCGGCGAGGCCTCGATCTCGACGATGTTCGGCCCGGAGTGCTTGATGTCGACCTCGACGCTTGCGGCCTGGCCGCTCGAAAGCGTGCGCTCGTTGATGACCTCGCCGTCCCTGCGGACCGTGACCTTGGCGCGCTCGCCGCTGACGCCCTGGTCGTCGAGGCGGTAGGTAATGGTCTGGGGCTGCCCGACGATGCCGAAGCGCGGCGCGGCGATGACCGCAATACGGCGGTCGCGCTCGTCCTTCTGCCCCGTGATCAGCGCGTGCACCGGCGCCTGGAAGCCGAGCCCGGCGGCGTTGGCCGGAATGTCGTGGACACGGCCGTCGGTGATCAGGAACGCACCGGCGACGCGGTCGACCGGCACGTCCGACAAGGCCGAGGCCAGCGCCCCGAACAGCTTGGTGCCGTCGGTCTCGCCGTCGGCCTGTCCGGCATCGACGACGCGGACCTCGAGCCCCTTGATCTTCTTCAGGCTGTCGACCAGCGCTTCCTGCGCCTGAGCGGCCTCGCGATTGCGATTGCCGAAATTCTGGCTCGGGCTCTTGTCGACGACGATTGCGGTGACCGAGGTGAGGGGATCGCGGTCCTCGCGGGTGAAGGAGGGATTGGCGAGCGCCAGCAGGAACAGCGCCAACGCGGCCACGCGCACGGCAGCGCCGCGCGCCCGCGCCAGCAGCAGCACGAGCGCGATGACGACGACCGCGGCCAGCGCGAGCCACAGGACAATCGTGGGAACCAGCGGCGTGAATGCGATGCCGTAATTCATATCGATCCTATTGCCCCAGCCGTTCGATCAGGGCCGGTGCGTGCACCTGGTCGGCCTTGTAGTTGCCGGTCAGCGTGTACATCACGATGTTGGCGCCGGCGCGGTAGGCGAATTCGCGCTGGCGGGGGTCGCCGCCGGTCACCGGCAGCATGGCCTGTCCGTCGGGCCGCACGGCCCAGGCGCCGGCAAGGTCGTTCGAGGTGATGATGATCGGTGAGACGCCGTCGCCGCCGCGTGCCGGCCGTTGCGCGCTGTCGTCGTCGTCTTCCCGCGGCAAGGTCTCGACCCAGGTCTGGCCGGTGGTGAAGCGGCCGGGGAAGTCGCGCAAGAGAAAGAAGGTCTTGGTCAGCACGTGCTCGCGCGGCACCGGCTCCAGCTCGGGCACGTCGAGCGAGGACAGGATCTCGCGGAGCGTCTGCATGGCGGGGGTCTGCGCGGCGCCGTTCGCGCCGGGCGGGGCTTCGACCGCATCGCGGGTGTCGAACAGCACGGTGCCGCCCTGCTTCATGTAGGCGTCGATCTTGTTGATGGCGTCCCGCGACGGCTTGGGCGCGCCCGGCACGATCGGCCAGTAGATCAGCGGGAAGAAGGCGAGCTCGTCGCGCGCCGGGTCGATGCCGACGGGATCGCCGGCCTCGAGCGCGGTGCGCTGCGCCAGGAACAGCGTCAATCCTGATAGTCCGGCCCTGACGATGGAATCGACATCGGCATTGCCGGTCACGACATAGGCGAGGCGGGTCTGCGACACCGCCTTCATCGCGAACTCGTCGGACGCGCTGTCTGCGTGTGACGGCGTCGGCACGAATGAGGCGAGGCCAGCGAGCACCAGTCCGAAGACGATCATCGCGGGCGCGGCGCGGCGGCGCAGCAGCGCGGCAAGGCCGCCGCCGAGCACCGCGACGATGATGGCGTCGACCAGGAACAGCGCAAGCGCCGTCGACAGCAGCCAGCCGCGCAAGTCCTGCGGCTCGGCATTGGTGTAGGTGGCGTGCCGGGCGCGCAGGCTCGCGGTGTTCAGCGCTGCGATACGGTCGGCGCTGGCAAGCGTGTTCACGGCGAGCGGTCCTTCTGCCGGACCATAGAAGCCCGGCGGATGATCGGGTGTGGCGCGGTCGCGATAATCCGCGGGCAGCGGCTTGGCGGCGGCCGGCGGCGGGCCGAAGGCGCCGAAGCCGTCGAGGATATGCAGCGGCGCCACCGTCTCGGCGGTCGCCTCAGTGGCAACGCCTGCGCCCGGCTTGGCGGTATAGCCGGACATGTCGACGACACGACGCAGGATTTCGACGAAGGTGCCCGACATGGGCAGATCCGACCAGCGCATGTCGGCGCTGACGTGGAACAGGCTGACGACGCCCTTGCCGCGATGCTCGCCCGTCACCAGCGGCGTGCCGTCTTCCAGCGAGGCCCAGCTCTTGGTGGCGAGCACGGCGTCGGGCTCGGCCAGCACCTGGCGGCTGATGGTGACGTCCTTGGGGACCACCACGCCGGCAAACGGACCATCGGCGGCAAAGGAGGCCAGATGTTGCGGCTTTTCCCAGGTCAGGCTGCCGCCGAGCGTCCGGCCGCCCTTGCGCAGCTTGACCGGGACGAGATCGTCCTCGGCCTGCGCCAGCCGCGGACCGGCGAACCGCACCAGCACGCCGCCCTGGTCGATCCAGGCATTGAGACGCTCGCGGATTTCAGGGGCGATGGTGCCGACATCGGCGAGGATGATCATCGGCAGCTTCTGGTCGAGGAACTGCGTGATGCCCTGCTGCGGCGAGCCCTTGTCGGCGAGCCGCACGTCAGCGAACGGCGCCAGCGCGCGGGTAAGATAGAAGGTCGGCGCCAGCAGCGGCTGCGCGGTCTCGCTGGTCGAGCCCGAGACGATGCCGATGGCGCGGCGGCGCCAGCGCTTGTCGAGCAGCTGCACTGCGCCTGCGGAGCGCTCACCGGCAATTTCCAGCCGCGTGATGTCATTGCGCAGCTCGACCGGCAGATCGAACGACGCTTCGGTTTCCTTGTCCTGCGGGCCGAACGAATAACGCGCTTCGCCGATCGGCGAGGCTTTCTGGTCCAGAGCGCGCACGGTGCCGATTGCGATGCCGCCGTCGGTGCGCAGCACCTTTACCGTCATTTTGGCGGCGGCGTTCTCGGCCGCGACCAGGGCCAGCGGCGACGAGGTGCCGCCTTCGAATACGGTCAGGCTGCGATCGCCGATGGTCTTGCCGAGGCCAGCCACGAATTCCTCGCCGCGACCGGTGTCGACGCTGTCGGAGAGCCAGGCGATCTCGCAGTCGCCGGTCGCTTTCAGGAAGCGATCGATTGCGGTCAGGGTCTCGACGCGCTCGATCGAATACGGCTTTGGCGTCAGCTGCCGCAACGCGACGCGCGCGGCGCCCGCCGGCATCAGGGTGATATCGCGGTTCGGCTCCGACAGCGGCACCAGCGCAATCGCGCGGCGGTCGTTCTCGGCACTGGCGATCAATTCGTCGGCGGCCCTGATCCTGATGTCCCAGTTGGACGCCGCGCTCCAGCCGTCGTCGAACATGATCATCAGCGGCGCCTTGCTGGCGGCGGCGCCTGTTTGCGGATTCCAGATCGGGCCGGCGGCGGCGAAAATGACCAGCGCCGCGGCCAGCAGCCGCAATGCGGTCAGCCACCACGGCGTCCGCGACGGCGTCTCTTCGCGCGGTGCGATGTCGAACAACAGGCGCGTCGGCGGAAACTCGATGCGGCGCGGCCGCGGCGGCATCACGCGCAGCAGCCACCACAGCACCGGCAGGCTGACGAGGCCGATCAGGAGCAGCGGTTCGGTGAAGGCGAGCGGCAGTCCCATCATGCTGCCGGCCCCGCCTTGATCGTGGTGGTGCGGGCGCCCGACTTGCTCACCTGCATGCCGGCATGGAGGAACAGCAGGAGCTCGGCGGCCGAGCGGTCGGTGGCGTGCGTCGTGAACAGCCAGTCGAGCTTGTTGGTCTCGGCGCGGATCTGGTCGCGGTGGAGCGCGAGCCGGGCGGTGTAATCCTGCGCCCAGCTCTCGGCGCGGCCGGCGGTGATCACGCCGAACCCTTCTGGCTCGACGAACTCGACGCGGCCGGAATAGGGGAATGATTCCTCGGCGGGATCGACGACCTGCACGAGCGTGCCATGCGCACCGGAGCCGGACAGGCCGCCGAGCGTGGTCCTGATCTCGGAGATCGGCGACCAGAAGTCCGACAGCACGATCGTCTCGGCCAGCGCCGCGGGCACGAAGGACGGCGGCAGGCTCAAGCGGTCGGCATCGTCATGCAGCATCGCCTGCGCCATCTTGTCGATGACGCTGCGGCTCGCGGTCGGTGCCATCAGCCCGGGAATGCCGACGCGTTCGCCGCCGGAGACGAGCAACTCGGCCAGCGCGAAGGCGACAATCAGCGTCCGCTCGAGCTTGGATTCGCGCGCCTGTTTTGAAGCGAAGGCCATTGAGGGCGAGCGGTCGGGCCAGATCCAGACCGTGTGCGAGGCTTCCCATTCGAGCTCGCGGACATAGAGCAGATCGTCGCGCGCCGATCGCCGCCAGTCGACGTTCTGCGACGGCTCGCCGGAGACGAAGCGGCGGTACTGCCAGAAATTTTCGCCGGAGCCGGCGCGACGGCGGCCGTGCAGGCCGTGAATGACGTTGGCGGCGATACGGCGGGCCTCGAGCACCAGGCGCGGCAAGGAAGCTGCGAGCGTGCGGCTTTCGCCATCGGCACGTCGGATCGCGATGATCTCCTTTGCTGCGTGCCCGTTCTCCGCCGCCATCAACCGATCCGTGTCTTCAGTTGCCGGATCACGTCCGGAATCGTGCGGCCTTCGGCACGCGCCTGGAACGTCAGCGCCATGCGGTGCTTCAGCACGGGCTCGGCGAGGTCGAGCACGTCGTCGATCGAAGGCGCGAGGCGTCCGTCGATCAGCGCGCGTGCGCGCACCGCGAGCATCAGCGATTGGCTGGCGCGCGGGCCCGGGCCCCAGGCGATGAATTTGCTGGTGTCGCCGCCGTCCGGACCCGGACGGGCCGCGCGCACCAGCGACAGGATCGCCTCGACCACGGAATCGCCGACCGGCAGGCGCCGGATCAGTCGCTGCGCGGTGATGAGTGCGTCAGGTGTCATCGTGCCCTTCGCCAGCGTCTCGTCGGCGCCGGTGGTTTCGAACAGGATGCGGCGCTCGGCGTCGCGGTCGGGATAGTCGACGTCGATCTCCATCAGGAAACGGTCGAGCTGGGCTTCAGGCAGCGGATAGGTGCCTTCCTGCTCCAGCGGATTTTGCGTGGCGAGCACGTGGAACGGCTTCGGCAGATCGTGACGCGCGCCGGCAACGGTGATGTGCTGCTCCTGCATCGCCTGCAGCAGCGCCGACTGCGTGCGCGGGCTGGCGCGGTTGATCTCGTCGGCCATCAGCAGTTGCGCGAATACGGGGCCGGAGATGAAGCGGAAGGCACGCTTGCCGGAGGTGCTCTCGTCGAGCACTTCGGCGCCGAGAATGTCCGACGGCATCAGATCGGGCGTGAACTGGATGCGCTTGGCATCGAGGCCGAGCGTGACGCCGAGCGTCTCGACCAGCTTGGTCTTGGCGAGGCCGGGGACGCCGATCAACAGCGCATGGCCGCCGGAGAGGATCGTGACCAGCGTGTTCTCGATCACGCGATCCTGACCGAAGATGACGGAGCCGATCGCCTCTTTCGCCGCGCGAATCTGGCTCGACACCTGCTCGGCCGAACGGACGATTCCGTCTTCGAGCTTCTCGACACTCTCCGCCATCCGTTAGCTCCTTCAGCCTGCCATGCAGCTCGCTTGCGTCGTCATGTCGTCACGTCCTCAACTCAAGACGTGGGCCCTATGCTAGACTTGCAGGAAGGCCATGTATTCGTTGAATTAACCTATCCCCACCTTATCGGCTTAGGGATATGTAGGGCATCACGAAGTGGCGACCTCCACACCGGATGAATCCGGGGTGGAACCGTGCACCGGCATACAACGTAGACTTACAATTCAGACTTGCACCGATCGTGCCAAATGACAAAGTCAGGGCAAACCATGGCGAACCAAGGGCAGAGCGCCGATCGCGGTCTCGAGGGGCTGACTGCCGCTGCCAAAACTGCTGCCGATGCCGAAGGTGCCAAAAAGGGCCTGCCTCCGGTGCATTTGTGGAATCCGCCATTCTGCGGCGATCTCGACATGCGAATCGCATCCGATGGTACTTGGTTCTATTTGGGGACGCCAATCGGCCGTCATGCCTTGGTTCGCCTGTTCTCGACCATCCTCAAGCGTGAAGGCGACAAGCATTTCCTCGTCACGCCGGTGGAGAAGGTCGGCATTCGCGTCGACGACGCGCCGTTCATGGCGGTCGAGATGCAGAAGGACGGCGAGGCCAACCATCGCGTGCTCCGCTTCCGCACCAATGTCGACGACTGGGTCACCTGCGATGCGGCGCACCGGCTGCGCTTCGAGCAGGCCAGAGACGGCGGGCTGACGCCCTATCTGCACGTCCGCGCCGAGCTCTGGGCCAAGGTCACCCGCGCGCTCTATTACGATCTTGTTGACATGGGTGAGGAGCGGATGGTCGATGGCCAGCCGATGTTCGGTGTCGAATCGGCCGGCGAATTCTTTGCCATGGCCGATGCGGAGCAGGTGAGGGCCGCGCTTTGAACAAGCCTATCTCCAGGAACGATCCCGCCGTGATCGGTGCGGCCGATTTCTTCGCCCGCTCCTCCGCGCGGCTCGGCTTCGACGTTCCGCCCGGTCTCTACGATCCCAACATCATTCCTGCCTCGGGCGATCCCGGTACCGACAAGATGCTCGAGATCATCGCGCGCGAGCAGCCGGTGCGGCCGGCGGCGGTCCTGATCGCGGTGGTCGATCATCCCGAGCCGACCATCCTCCTGACGCAGCGGTCGGCGCATCTGAACGACCATGCCGGCCAGATCGCCTTTCCCGGCGGCAAGATCGACGCGACCGACCGCTCGCCGCTCGATGCGGCGCTGCGCGAGGCCGAGGAGGAGGTCGGGCTGTCCAGAGACTTCGTCGAGCCGATCGGCTATCTCGATCTCTACGGCACCGGCTTCGGCTTCCGCATCCTGCCGACGGTTGCCAGGGTGCGCCCGGGTTTTGAGCTGACGATCAACCATTCCGAGGTTGATGATGCGTTCGAAGTGCCGCTATCCTTCCTGATGAACCCGGCCAACCACCAGGTGCACAGTAAAGAATTCCGCGGCATGGAGCGGTCCTACTACGCGATGCCGTTTGCCGAACGCTACATCTGGGGCGCGACGGCCGGCATGCTGCGTGTGCTCTACGAGCGGATCTATTCGTCATGATCCGGCCGATCCTGACCGAGATCGGAATCTTCCTCGTTCCCTTTGTCGTCTATGCGCTGTTCCTGGCCGCCACGCGTTCCGGCCTGTTCGTGCAATCGTCCTGGCCGACCACCATCGTCGCGCGTCTCATGCTGGCGGCGCTCGTGCTGGTGATCGCGGGGCTGATCGGCTTTGCGCATTACTCCGGCGCTGCGCCGGATTCGACCTATGTCCCCGCCCATGTCGAGAACGGCAAGCTCGTGCCGGGCGTGGAAAGATAGGGCCGGCCGATGAGCGCGGTGCCCATGCTCGCCGATGCGCCCTGGCTGATTTCGGGCGGGACCGCGCGCGTCCTGCAATTGCTCAACGCGGATGGCGAGGAGGCGCGGGTTGTCGGCGGCGCCGTGCGCAACGCGCTGCTCGGCCTCGTGCCCGGTGACATCGACATCGCAACCACGGCGCTCCCGCACGAGGTGATGCGGCGCGCCAAGAGCGCCGGCATCAAGGCCGTGCCGACCGGCATCGACCACGGCACGGTCACCCTCGTCATCGACAGCCAGCCTTACGAAGTCACGACGTTGCGCGAGGATACCGAGACGTTCGGCCGCAAGGCCAAGGTTGCGTTCGGCCGCGACTGGGTGAAGGACGCCGAGCGCCGCGACTTCACGATGAACGGCCTCTCGGTCGATGCTGACGGCGTCGTCCACGATTACGTCGAAGGCATCGCAGATGCGGCCGCGCGGCGCGTGCGCTTCATCGGCGATCCCGACCAGCGCATCGCCGAGGATTTCCTGCGCATTCTGCGCTTCTTCCGCATCCACGCCGCCTTTGGTGCCGGCGATCCCGACCGCGACGGCTATCTCGCCTGCATCCGCGGCCGCGCCGGACTTGCCAGCCTCTCGGCCGAGCGGCTGCGCATGGAGACGCTGAAGCTTCTGGTCGCTCCCGGTGCGTCCGCCGCCGCGCTTGCGATGGCCGATGGCGGATTGCTGCAGGCGTTGACCGGCGGCGTCGCCTATACCGGGCCGCTCTCGGCGATGATCGCGATCGAGCGCGAGCTTGGCCTCACCGCGAGCAGCACGCGGCGCCTCGCCGCGCTGACGGTCGCCGTGACCGAAGACGCCAAGCGCGTCGCCACGCGCCTGAGGCTCTCCAATGCGGAAACCAAGGCGCTGGATTCGATGGGGCATCGCTGGTGGCGCCTGGCCACCAAGGGCGAAGCCGATGCGCGGCGATTGCTCTACCGGCTCGGTGCAGAGCGCTATCACGATCGCGTGTTGCTGGGCTGGGCGCGAGCCGGCGGTGACGTCGGCTCGTCGCGATGGCGGGCGCTCGCCGAGCTGCCGCAGCGCTGGACTGCGCCGAAATTTCCGCTTCGCGCCGCCGACTTCATCGCGCGCGGCATGGCGGAAGGACCCGCGCTCGGACATGTGTTGACGCTCGCCGAGGACGCTTGGCTTGCGGCGGATTTTCCCCTAGAGCAAGCCGCACTCGCTTCCATCGCCGATCAAGCTGCGGCACGAATCAGCCGCGACGAGAGAACGTGACCATCGTCTCAGGCTTTGCCGACATCTCGATCTTTCAGCTCCTGCTGGTCGCGTTGATGGCGTTGTTTGCTTCGATCATCGGCGGTCTCGCCGGCTACGGCACCGGCGCCTTGATGCCGCTGGTGCTGGTCCCTCTCGTTGGCGCCGAGCCGGTGGTGCCGATCATCGCGATCTCCGCGATCTTCACCAATTCCAGCCGCGCGGTTGCCTATCTCCGCTATGCCGATCGCCGCCGCGCGCTGATCGTGCTGGCCTGCGCGGCACTGACGACCGCCCTTGGTGCCTACGGCTATACGCGGCTGACCAATGCCGGCGCGGCACTCGTGATCGGCTCCATGCTGATCCTGAGCGTGCCGCTGCGCCGTGTGCTCCGCCGCCGCCAGGTCAAGATCGGCGACACCGGTCTTGCGGCAGGCTCGGTCGGCTATGGCGCGCTGGTCGGCGGCACCTCCGGCTCCGGCGTGATCCTGCTGTCGCTGCTGATGGCCGCGGGCCTCGAGGGCGCCGCCGTGATCGCGACCGATGCAATGATCTCGCTCGGCACCGGCCTCATCAAGATCTCGGTGTTTGGACTGGCCGGCGCCGTGACCGCGCAGGTGCTCGCCTTTGCACTTCTGATCGGCGCGATTGCCATTCCCGGCGCGTTCCTGGCCAAGGCCTTTGTCGAGCGGATGCCGGTGCACATCCACACCGCGATCCTCGACGTCGCGGTGATCACGGGCGGGCTGGTGATGATTTCGGCAGCGGCGAGGCAGCTCATCTAACGCCGCCAGGTGTCCCGCTGCGGGTTTGGGTTACGCCGCAGATCTAGTGTGAGGGACTGCAGTCCAGTTCCTTGATCCTGCCGGAGGCGTCAAACGCCAAAAGTGCGCTCATCACACCAGCACTGGTGATGTACGAGATAATGGTGCGGTCGTTGTGCGAGGGATTGAGATCATCCAACGTGCCTGCCGGATATTTTCGGAGGCGATCGACCCAATAGGCACGAAGTGCCTCGCGGCCGGTAATGGTTTGGACACCGGCGCAGCCGCAGTGCACAACGGCATCTTCGGCATAGAGCTCCAAGATCGCCTCGATATCGCCCGCGCGATAGGCATCAAGCCAGTCAACCGCAACGGCCATCGGGTCAAAGGACATATTTTTCACTCGCATGCCGTCCAAATCTGCTTCAGGCTCTGGAACTGCCGAGCCTTTTTTGATTTTAATATCCCACCCGGGCACGGCCATATGGCGAACGACATAGAGGACCGGGCCGAGGGCAAGATCGATGTTGGACGCGTCCGCCAGGCAGGGGATACTCAAGCCCATCCGGCTTGTGATCGTCGATCCACAGCCGATCGTTTTGCAGGGACTGAGGTCGGTTCTCGGGACGCAGCCGGACTTCGACGTTGCCGCATCGTCCAGCGATCGGACAAGCTGCCTCGAAGCAATTCGAAAGCTGACACCCGACGTCGCGCTTCTTGCCGACAAGGTGCCGGATCTGACGGTCCCCGAGATCCTCGCGATCGTGAAAGCTGAGAAGCTCTCTACGCGCCTGGTGTTCTTCACCGAGTCCGACACCGACCACGATCTGACGTCCGCCATCGCAGCCGGCGCCTGCAGCGCAATTTCCAAGTATGCCTCTCCCGCCACGATGCTGCGATCGCTGCGGCTGATGACGAAGAGCGGTGTGGCACTGGAGAAGTCCGATCTCTCGGCAGCCGGCAAGGAGGTGGACGGCGACGGCAAAGTCGAAAAGATGCTGGAGCTGTTGACGCAACGGGAACGTCAAATTGCACGGCTGGTGTCGGAAGGACTGTCGAACAAGGAGATCGCGCGCCAGCTCAACGTTTCCGACGGGACGGTCAAAGTCCACTTGTACAATATTTTCCAAAAGCTTGAGATCACCAACAGGACCGTGCTCGCGACCATCGCATTGCTGCAGCGCCCCTCCGGCCTGGCCGCGCTCTCCCTGGCGTTTCTGGCGTTGGCAATTGCGGACGAACTCAAGGCGTCCGAAGCGAACGACATCTTTCCGGATCAGAACGGCGTCGGCCATGCCGACGAGCACGCCGCGTACGAGCCCTGGAAAAAAGGCATTCTCCGGCACCTCATCGCCTGGGAATCCGGCGAGACGCCCACGCTCGCCCAGAGAGACTTGTTCGCCAAGGCCGCCCAAATCACCAACCCGGCGACGGCAATGGAAGCGCTGCGCGCGGCCGAGCAATCCGGGGGCGCGAAAGCGTGGACACACCACGGTCCAGCTGGATCGGGCGCGCCCGATCTTTCTGGGCTCTTGCCGCGAGCAGCAAACGACATACAGGTCGGAGTTGACCCGGCCCCGGAACATCAATTCCCGCGGCTTCTTTCCAATGCGATGTCGATGCAGGGCGGGTATGGCAACTTCGCTATTCTCGCCGGTGCGTTGATCTACGCACTGCAGGATCCCCATCTCGCCGCGCAGGCGCATGACCTCCGTGAAGCGTCGATCGACAGCATCCTGGCCGTTACTGAAGAGAGTGCGACCACAAAACTGGCCGCGATCACCCATGCTGCCGCCAATCATGACGACAATTCAGCCCCGGGTTTCCTGTCGCACGATGTCCGCCTGTCTTCCGCCGTTGCGACCGCTGGACACGACGACGTCGCGGAAGGCGCTCTGGGCCAAAAGGGCCCGGGCGATGCGAGTGACAACCTCCATAAACCCGTTGGCGCGGACCTTGGTCACGATGCCAGTATCGGCTTGGGCGGCAACGTTGAAAAAATTGTTTATCGCTCCCCGATCGATTCCGTGTCTAACGATTCCAAGTCGACCGCTTCCGACACCGTGTTCGATTTCGCATCTGGGTCGAGCAGGATCAATCTTGCGGCTTTCGGAGCGCTTGCTTGGCTGCATATGACGGCGGCAAGCAAGTCTATACCGCCACATACACTCGCCTGGGTCTACGACTCCGCAAGCAACGAAACGATCGTCTATGTGAATGCGACCGATCGTATCCTTGATATCGGCGATCGCGGCTTGCTGGAAATTCATCTGGAGGGAATTGTAGCCGTTGCGGAGGCGGATGTCGTCTCCGAGCCAGATGGCGCGGCTGTCGCGACCACTTTGGAGCAGCTCGAAGCCGCGCTGATACCGGCGACCGCACTCGATGAGGCTGTTTCGAGCAAGGACCATGTCCAGACCAGTATCGAAGGGGGCGAGAGCACGCTCGGGACGGCCGGAGCCTGGGCCCTTCTGGCCAATAACGGCTCGGGTTTCCATTTCGGGCAGACCCGGACCGGCTTGGGAACGCCGTCGAAGTTCGAAACCTCCACGGACCCGTCCGCGGATGCAACGGAAGAGAGCGATGGTGCGTCTGCCGCGTCGGCTCACGGATCATCCATCGAGCTTGCTCATAGTGCCACAGCGCCGGCAGTCGCAAATGTCACGTCGCACAGTGGCCCGACCGACACGGGCACCGGCGTTTCGTCGATTGCACCCAACGAGATCGGCCAACCGAGCGTCGTAACGGCCGACAACGCGGGGCACGGCAACTCGCAGCACGCTTCAGAGCTAGGGTCTGCAAAGGATGCAGCTACCGAATCGACTGAAGGTGGCTCCAAACCGGGCAAGGGCGACGACAATGGCGCCGAGCATCACGCATCGGCTTCGGAAGCTCCGGGAGGGGCAACGCAGAAGGCAGAACCAGCGGGCGCGGAACACGGCAAATCCGGGCACTCAACCGCTGCAAGCCCGCCGGACGGAGCAGAGATCGATCCGGGCGTCGCAACGGCCGCCGGCGCGGGCCACGACAACTCGCATCACGCATCGGAGCCAGGGTCTGCAAAGGCGGCAGCTACCGAATCAACTGAAGCTGGCTCCAAACAGGGCAATGATGGCGGCCATGGCGGCGATCATCATCACGCTTCGGCTTCCGACGCTGCGCAACCACCAGCGACGACGGCAGAACCAAGCGGCGCGGAACACGGAAAATCCGGGCACTCAGCCGCTGCAAGCCCGCCGGACGGAGCAGAGATCGATCCGGCCGCCGCAACGCCCGCCAGCGCGGGCCACGGCAACTCGCAACACGCTTCGGAGCCAGGATCTGCAAAGGCGGCAAGCACGGGATCGACAGAAGATGGGGGCAAACCGGGCAACGGCACCGGCGATGGCGTCGAGCATCACGCTTCGGCTTCTGAAGCCGCGCAAGCGCCAGCGACGACGGCTGAACCAGGCGGCGCGGAACACGGCAAATCCGGGCACTCAACCGCTGCAAGCCCGCCGGACGGAGCAAAGATCGATCCGGCCGCCGCAACGCCCGCCAGCGCGGGCCACGACAACTCGCAACACGCCTCGGAGCCAGGGTCTGCAAAGGCGGCAAGCACGGAATCGACGGAAGATGGAGGCAAACCGGGCAACGGCACCGGCGATGGCGCCGAGCATCACGCTTCGGCTTCGGATGCTGCGGGGACCATGAAGACGGCAGAACCAGCCACCGTGGACCACGGTAACTCGCAGCACGCTGCGCAATCTGCAGCAATCGCATCAGACGACGCACACCCGGCCAAGGCTGCGTTCGAAATCGGCGGCGCAGACCAAGGACCGGTGTTCCGGTTCGATAGCGGACCAACTCCTTCTCCTCTCGTGGCGATAGTTGAGGTTAAAGAGTTCAATGATCCGCTCGATGCGCACGTTCCGCCCAGTCAGGAAGAGAGCCTCGGGTTCAACGCCAAGCTCGTCCCTCATGCACTGAACGGACACGCGGACGATCACGGCAATAACGGCGCGCATCAAGCCATTGTCCCTGCGCATCATGATCTGCTGATTTGAACCGCTGCATCGTCATTGACCGAAAATGGCAACTGTCACCGCAGTACAGGTCTCAGGAACACGACGCCTTCGGCGGATCAGCCTCATTGAGCGGAATTGTTCAGGGTTGTAGCCGTGAGAGCAGACGTTGCCGATCCTGATCGCGACGTCGCTGCTCCATCCGCATCCGTTCGAGTTCGCCTTCCGCCTTGGCTGTGTCCTCGTTCTGGCGCTTCATTTCAATGATCAGCGCCTCCTGCTCTGCGAGCCGGCGTTCTCCTTCGACGACGTCGCGCTCGATCTGCCTCAGCTCATCGTATATCGCCGTCGTGTACATCGCGGTCCTCGCGCGGCCGTGCCGCGAAGCACGCCGCAGAGTAGCTTTCGCCTCTTCCAGAGCCTTATCCGGGCCGCGCGGTGCGGCCATGACCGCAGCGCGACGCGCATGACTTTTAACTCAGCCAGCTTCGTGAACGTTCCGGCTGATGCCATTTTTTCCCGGGCTTTGTCCGGTCGAACGAAGCGCCGCGTTGTAATCATTTTGGCGGAAGCGGCTCACCTAACACGCGACTGCCTGGAACGGATCTCGTCACGGCGAAAATGCGCTCAGCTCACGGCGGCGCTTTAGCCAAGTTGCAAACAAGTGGTCGGCACAATATCGTCGATCGTCCGCCCCCACGTCTTCCGCCCCCATGTCTGACGTCCAATCTCTTCGGGAGCCAACACTATGAATTTGGTCTCAGTGCCCGGCGGGATTCATCGCCCTCCGGGGAAGGTCGATATCCCGTCTGCCTGGCTGGGCGCTGAGATGAAAGCCAATCCTGATCGATGGTTGATATCGCTTGCGGCCGGCGAGATTGCGGAACTCGAGGGCGCGGCTGAAACATATCTTGGCAGAAACAAAAAAATCGCCGAGATCACGAAGGAAAGCTTTCCGCTTCCCCACTTCGGCAGGCATCTGGAAGAGCTTAAGACAACGCTCCTGGCTGGCCTTGGCTTCGAAGTCATACGCGGCCTCCCGGTGGCAAAATATAATCAGGAGTTTGCCGCTACGATCTTTTGCGGAGTGGGCGCGCACCTTGGATCGGCGCGGTCTCAGAATGCAGCGGGTCACATTCTCGGTCACGTCCGTGACACCGGCGCCGATGCAAGGGATCCCAACACCCGAATTTATCAAACGTCGGACCGGCAGACATTCCACACGGATTCGGCCGACGTGGTTGGATTGTTATGCATTCGCGAGGCGATGGAGGGAGGGGATTCTCTCCTCGTCAGTACGACGACAATCTACAACGAGATGTTTGACAGACGTCCCGACCTTGCCGCCCTCTTGTTTGATCCGATCGCGACGGACCGGCGAGGCGAGGTGCCGGAGAACGAAAAGCCATATCTTGAAATCCCGGTGCTGAATTGGCATGTGGGGTTCCTGACCGGGTTCTATCAGCGCCAGTATATCGATAGTGCCCAACGCTTTCCCGATGCGCCAAGACTGACGCCGGCTCACGTCGAGGCGCTCGATCTCTTTGACGCGCTCGCAAATGATCCCGCGCTGCATTTCGGCATGCGG
The DNA here is from genome assembly GCF_040547695.1 of Bradyrhizobium sp. JR4.3. Lineage (NCBI taxonomy): Bacteria > Pseudomonadati > Pseudomonadota > Alphaproteobacteria > Hyphomicrobiales > Nitrobacteraceae > Bradyrhizobium > Bradyrhizobium sp. JR4.3. The sequence goes on from NZ_JBEPQF010000023.1 coordinate 103,523, forward strand.
CTTCAGCCGGGCGACATGCAGTTCGTTTACAATCATGCCTTGTTGCACGATCGGACCGAATTCCGCGATTGGCCCATTGCAGGCCAAAAGCGTCATTTGTTGCGCCTTTGGCTCAGCACGGAAGGCGACCGGCCGCTGCCCGATTGTTTCAAACAGCGCTATGGCTCGATTGAGATCGGCAACCGTGGTGGCATCATCACCAAGGGTACCAGTTTGAACGTTCCGTTGGATTGACGTTCGAAGCATCCAGCGATGTCCGCTCTTATGCCGATATTGGTAGAGGAGCGGACATCGTTGCTGCGAAGCCTGGCACTAGATCGAGGCAGGCCATCTCGAGGCCACGGTCCGGCGCCATTTTCCTTTGCGCAACCGCGGCAAATGTCGCGATGGGCCAAAAGCGGAAGAATTTAGTTGGACAAGGGTCCGCCTTCTTTGGCCGGCCTCGTCGCGCAGGAGGCCGCTCTATCCGAGTGCTATTCAAGCCCGCCAGAAGGACTTTTTGATTTCCAGAGCGATGTCAGACCAGGACAATCCGACATCATGTAAGTCGTGGTCAGTCCATTGCGCCAATTCGCGGCGCTGCCGAACCCGTTCGCGCCAAATTTGCAGTGTGACAAACGCGCGCTTCACTGCGTCAGAAAGCTGCGAACCGTCGGACCCCACGGTCTTCGACATCCGGGCACCATATGAGGTCGATCGGCCCCTCCCTTTCACCGTCAGTCCTTTGCTCGGCCAAGCCAGATCGCGACCGCACCGGCGAGCAACACAGCGGCCGAAATGAGCAGCGAGGTATGTGCGCCCGCAATGAACACGTTGTTGTCTCCGACCAGCGAGCCGAATAGGGCAACGCCAAGCACGCTGCCGGTCTGCCGCGTTGCGTTCAAAACGCCCGCGGCGATGCCGGATCGCGACTTCTCGACACTGCCGAGCAGCGTCGAGGTCAAGGACGGCACGAGCAAGCCGAGCCCGCCGCCGAGGATCACAAGCTGAGTGCCGATCGCCCCGTAGCTGGTGCCTGAGGCCATAGGCAGCAGCGCAACGCAGCCCGCGGCAGTAATCGCACAAGCCAGTGCAATGGTTTGCGGCGCGCCGAGGCGCTCGCTGACCGATGCGGCGACGAGGTTGGCGGGCAGCACCATGCCCATCATGGGAACGAAAGCGAGACCCGTTGCGAACGGCGACCAGCCATTGATTTTCTGGAAGTAGAGACTGAGCACGAAGATCAGGCCGTAGAAGGCGATGTTGAAGAGGAGCCCGACCAGAGCGGTCAGCGCAAACACGCGGTGGCGGAACAGCGAGAGTGGCAGCATCGGTTGTGGCGCGCACGCCTCGCGCCATACGAACAGGAGTCCGATCACGGCCGCTGCCACGAAGCCCATGATGACGAGCGGATGGCTCCAGCCGAGCACGCCGCCTTCGATCAGGGCGCCGGCCAGCGTGCCGAGGGTTGCAATCGCCGCGATCTGTCCCGGCAGATCGATCTCGCGCTGCGCGAGCCGCGGCGTCTCCTCGGCATAACGCCAGGCAAGCCAGAGGCCGGCGGCGCCAATCGGCAGGTTGACGAGAAAGATCGCTCGCCAGCCGACCAGCGCGATCAGCGCGCCGCCGACAAACGGCCCCGAAGTCAGTGCGACGCTCGCACCTGCGGCCCAGAAGCCGACCGCGCGGCCGCGCGCCCTCGGATCGGCATAGGCATGATTGAGCAGCGTGAGCGAGTTCGGCACCAGGATCGCTGCTGCCAGGCCCTGCACGGAGCGTGCGGCGATCAGGAATATCGCCGACGGCGCCAGCGCGCAGGCGAGCGAAGCCAACGTGAAGATCGCAAAGCCCGCGATGAATATCCGTTTGGCGCCGACGCGGTCACCGAGCGCGCCGGAGGTCAAAATGAAGGCCGCGAATGCGATGGTATAGGCGGTCACCACCCATTGCAGCTCGGCCACGCTACCGCCGAGCGAAGTGCCGATGCTGCTCAGCGCAGTATTGACGATGGTGATATCGAGCTGCACCACGCCAAGGCCGAGGCTCGTGGCAGCAAGTGCCAGCGCCGTCGCGAGAGGCGAGCGGGATGACGTGTTGTCGGCGTGGGCTAGTTCCGGCTGTCTTGTATTGAACGAAGTTGTTGGCATTGATCACACTCAGTTGCCTGCGAGAATTTGACGGCCCTGATCAGCCCACTTCGCGATGGTCATTCGATACCAACCGAATACTCGGAGCCGCGGGATGATCTTTCTCCTCGTCGCGGCATTTCTTCACCGGGCCTACTGGCGTCCGGGCAACCTATGTTTCGTGATCGATCCAGTCTCGCGGAAACACTACGGTCTTGACCGAAGTATCCGTGCTTGGCACTGCGTCCTTATCGGCATACGAGAAGGGCATGGACACGGGACCCAAAATCGCCCAAGTCGCAGCGGTCATCGGCGACCCGGCGCGGGCCAACATGCTGAGCGCGCTGATGGATGGCCGAACGTTGACCGCCTCGGAGCTCGCCTATGTGTCTGGCGTGGCGCCGCAGACAGCGAGTGGCCATCTTGCGAAACTCAGCGACGCGGGATTGCTCGCGCTCGCAAAGCGGGGCCGACGGCGATATTTCCGCCTGGCCTCTCCGCACGTCGCGCGCGTGCTAGAAGGTCTCATGGTCGTGGCGCAGGACGGCCCCGCCCGGCAGCGCAATCTCTGGCGCGGTGGAGAAACGCTCCGGCACGCGCGCACGTGCTATGACCACATGGCCGGCCGCATCGCCGTCGCAATCGCCGACCGGTTGGTCCAACAGTCGTTTATTCTGCTCGACGAGGATGGCGGGCAACTCACCGACGCCGGCCGGTCATTCTTCAATGAGTTGGGCGTCGATCTTGGCCTCGCCTCTAAGCGCCGGGTGTTCTGTCGCCCCTGTCTCGACTGGAGCGAGCGCCGGCCGCATCTGGCCGGGGCAGTCGGCGCCGCCATTCTTGATCACGCTCTCGAGCACGATTGGGTCGAGCACGTCAGGGATAGCCGAGCGCTCGTCGTAACCCCGGTTGGCGTTAGAGAACTCGCCACAAGGTTCGGCATTGAGGGCGTACCCCCGACGGACGGTCACGATGGGCGTGTTGGATCACTATCCGGAGGCCGGGTATCAGCTATAACGGTCGAGTCAGCGCCTCCCGGACGGAGGTAGTAGCGCGATTAGCCATTTTAGGCTGTGGTGACCGGAGCTAAGGCAGATGCGCTCCATTGTGGCCGTTCTGCGCCCTGCAGCGATGTCCGCTACCGCGCCATTGTTGGCGAAGAAGCGGACATCACGCGCGCCGGAGCTGTGCGCTACGATCAAACCTTGACGCGGCCTCAGCCGCGCCTACTCCTCGTCTTCGTCGTCCTCGTCTTCGTCTTCGTCGAGCTCTTCCAGTCGATCGAGGACCGCGAGCGGCAGCGTCTCGCGAAACAGATCGCCTTCCGCGCCCATCCAGAGACAGATCACGTCGTCGCCCTTCACGTCCGCGACGGTGAGCGGCTGCCCGCCGGATTTCAGCATGACGATATCGCCGGCTTTTAGTTCCATGGATGGTCCTTTCGGGTTGATTGACGGAGAAGCTAGCAAACCGGCATGACATGCCGATCACGGGCTACTCGGTCAGTGGATGTGTTGCGGTAGCGCGCATCCGCCGGCCGTGCTGCTGAAACGTCGATCAGAGAGCTTTAGGCCGGAGCGATCCCATCACGAGAGGCAATGGCGCCTGTTCGATGGATGGCGCAAGGGCTCTTCCGTCCCGTGCGTCGCGACCATGACACCATGCGCCTGTTTTGCCCGACGGAGCAACCGATTTCGTCGGATCCGCAGTTCGCGTTTTCCGCAAGTCGTTGATTTTGCTGCGGCCGTCTACTGTGCATGGGGTTGTTTTCGATGTTTTTGTTTACGCACCCTGATTGCAGTCAGCCCGGCACCAGTTCTGTCAGCGAGCGGATGATGCGGTCGGGCTTGACGATCGAGCCTTCGGGCAGGCCGTCGCCATGCACGTCGATCCAGATCGAGTAGATGCCGAGACGCTGCGGCGTCACGACTTCCCATTCCAGATTGTCGCCGATCATCCAGGTATCCCCAGCGGTGACGCCAAGCGCGTCCATCGCGTGCAGATAGGCACGCTCCTCGGGCTTGCCGAAGCCGTGTTCGCCCTCGATCTGGATGTGGTGAAAGCGATGCGCCAGCTCGAACCGCTCGACCTTGGCGCGCTGGGTGTCGGCGGCGCCGTTGGTCACCAGCGCGAGCTTGATGCCGAGCGCCTTCAATTTGTCGATCGCATCATGCGCGCCGGGGAAGACGAACATCTCCTCCTCGCGATAGGCGGTGAAACGGTCGGCGAGACGAATGGCGAGGTCGTCGGGCAGGGCGCGATGACCGGCGGCCGCGAGCGCGGCAAAACCGCCCTTGACGGTGAGATGCCGGGCCTCGGCGAGCTTCATCCGCCAGGAGGCGTCCGCATTGGCCCAGAAGTTTTTCGCGAACGCCAGGACGGTGCTTGCGACCAGTTGCGGCGGTAGCGGCGCGAGCTCCTCCGCGAACTCCGCTGTGATCGTGTTCCAGGCGATCTCGGGCCGCGCATAGGCCGACAGAATGGTGTCGTCCATGTCGATCAGCATGGCGCGCGGCAGCGGCCTCATTGCGGGCTTCATCGTCGTCATGGCCACTTCACCTCCGGCGGCAGCGACGACAGGATCGAATCCACATTGCCGCCGGTCTTGAGACCGAAGATGGTGCCGCGGTCGTAGAGCAGGTTGAACTCGACATAGCGGCCGCGCCGGATCAATTGCTCCTCGCGATCCTGCGCGGTCCAGCTCGTCGCGAAATTGCGCCGCACGATGTCGGGATAGATCTTCAGGAAGGCGCGGCCGACATCCTGGGTGAAGGCGAGGTCGGCGTCCCAGTCGCCGCTGTCGTGCCAGTCGTAGAAGATGCCGCCGATGCCGCGCGCCTCTTTCCGGTGCGGCAGGTGGAAATACTCGTCGCACCACTTCTTGTACTTGTCGTAATCGGCGACGCCGTTCGGCTGCGTGCAGGCCTGTTTCATTGCGGCGTGGAAGGCGACGCTGTCGGCATCGTCCTGCGTGCGCCGGCGGTCGAGCACCGGCGTGAGATCGGCACCGCCGCCGAACCAGGCTTTCGTGGTGACGACGAAGCGCGTGTTCATGTGCACCGCCGGCACATGCGGATTGCGCAGATGTGCGATCAGCGAGATGCCGGAGGCCCAGAATTTCGGGTCGTCCGCCGCACCGGGAATCTGCGCGCGAAACTCGGGCGCGAATTCGCCGTGCACGGTCGAGCAATGCACACCGACCTTCTCGAACAGGCGGCCTGACATCATCGACATCACGCCGCCGCCGCCGGCCGCGCCGGTATGATCGGTGCGCTGCCACGGCGTGCGTTTGAAGCGGCCGGGCTCGCCCGAATAGAGGCTTTGCGGGGCATCGTCCTCCAGCCGCTCGAAGCTCGCGCAGATGTCGTCGCGCAGGGCTTCGAACCAGGCGCGTGCGCGGGTCTTGCGGTCTTCGATCGTAGAAACGTCCATATGCAAATCCCAACGAACGGGCTCGTAGGGTGGGCAAAGGCGCACTTGCGCCGTGCCCACCATCTATCACCGTTTATCTTGAATGGTGGGCGCGCTACGCTTTGCCCACCCTACGAATTTCACCCTTGCGGACCGTAATAGGTGCAGCTCTCGTTGCAACTGTCGCGGTGGATGCTGACGCGGGTGAGCTTGCCGATAGGGGCCAGCCGCTCCCAGACGAAGCGCGAGAGGTTTTCCAGCGTCGGTGTGCCCAGCGCCTCGATCTTGTTGAGGTACTTATGGTCAAGCGTCATGCGCACATCCTCGATGGCGCGCTGGACCAGGCCGAGATCGACCACCATGCCGGTCGCAGGGTCCGGCGTGCCGCGCAACGTCACCTCGGCGCGGAATGAGTGGCCGTGGATCTCTTCGCTATCAGCGCCGAATGTCGTTCCCGACAATGAGTGCGCCGCCTCGAAGCGAAACGATTTCGTCAATTCCCACATCTGTTCGAAAACCAATCCTATCTGATACCGAGCGATTTATGCGTCTGCACGCTGAGCCGCCATTGCGGATGATTCAGGCAATAGTCGATTGCGCCTGCGGTGTTTTGGGCGACTTCGGGCCCGTCCATCGGCTGCAGCGAGAAGCGTTCGAAGGCGAGGCCCGCGAAGGCCTCCGGCATGGCGAGCGGCTGCGGATAGACCAGCTTCAGCTCGTGGCCGCGCCGGATCACCAGATCGCTGCCGCCCTTCGGGCTGACGCAGATCCAGTCAAGCCCCTCGGGCGGGGCGATCGTGCCGTTGGTCTCGACGCCGATCTCGAAGCCGCGGGCATGGAGCGCGTCGACCAGCGCCGTATCGACCTGGAGCAGCGGCTCGCCGCCGGTGAGCACCACGTAACGGTTGTCGGTGGAGGCCGTCCATTGCGCGGCGATGGTGTCTGCGAGGTCCGCGGCCGAGGCATAGCGCCCGCCGAGCGTGCCGTCGGTGCCGACGAAATCGGTGTCGCAGAATTTGCAGGTCGCCTCGCCGCGGTCCGCCTCGCGCCCGCTCCAGAGATTGCAGCCGGCAAAACGGCAAAATACGGACGCGCGCCCGGCATGGGCGCCTTCGCCTTGCAGTGTCAGGAAGATTTCCTTGACCGCGTAACTCAACCGTCTCTCCTCAACATATCAAACTTGCGGGTTCCGGAGCTGCCGCAGCGCTTCGCCTGCGGCCATCGCCGCGGTCATGGCGACATTGAGCGACCGCAGCCCCGGGGCGATCGGGATCACCAGCCGCGCGTCGGCGGCCTCGACCACCGCCTCGGTGACGCCGGCGCTCTCGCGCCCGAATAGCAGGATGTCCGCCGTCTGGTAACGGAAATCGCGGTAGTCGGTCGCCCCCTTGGTGGTGAACAGCAGCAGGCGGGCGCCCTGCGCCGCGCGCCATTGCTCGAATTTTGACCAGGAGTCATGCCTGACGATGCTGACCTGATCGAGGTAATCCATTCCCGCCCGGCGGAAATGCCGGTCGGAGACGGGGAAGCCCGCCGGTTCGATGATGTGGGCGGCCACGCCCAGACAGGCGCAGAGCCTGAGAATCGTGCCGGTGTTCTGGGGGATGTCGGGTTGGAAAAGCGCTATCTGCATGGGCTGTGCATGGGCTGTCTCGGTTCGGTGCGGGCCGGAAATGTCTCAATAAAACATCGCTGGCCGGGGAATTCGTGCATTGCACGCTCCCGCGCCGATAGCGGGCTTGCGCTCGCCCGGCAAGGGTGCCAATAGAACGATTCTGGACTGCTGTTTTCGCCTTGTTTTGGTGGGGGCACGTGAAGTTCTGCCGCCGCGGGGGGCCGCGGGCGCCGGCAGGCTGTTCTGGGGACCTTGGGGGCTCCCGGAGCGGTTCCGCCGGCTGCATAAGAAGAAAGGGTTGGAATCGTGACGACAGCGTCTTCGGCGGACCATCCGACACGCCGTGATTTCTTATTCGTTGCAACGGGGGCAGCTGCAGCAGTAGGGGGCGCAGCCGCGCTCTGGCCCTTCATTTCCCAAATGAATCCTGATGCGTCGACCATCGCCGCCGGTGCGCCGATCGAGGTCGATCTCAGCCCGGTCGCCGAGGGGCAGGACATCAAGGTGTTCTGGCGCGGCAAGCCGATCTATATCAGCCACCGCACCAAGAAGCAGATCGACGAGGCGCGCGCCGTCAACGTGGCGAGCCTGCCCGATCCGCAGTCCGACGAGGCCCGGGTCAAGTCCGGCCATGACCAGTGGCTGGTCGTGATCGGCATCTGCACCCATCTCGGCTGCATCCCGATCGCCCATGAAGGCAATTACGACGGGTTCTTCTGCCCCTGCCATGGTTCGCAGTACGATTCGTCCGGCCGCATCCGCCAGGGGCCCGCGCCCGCGAACCTGCCGGTGCCGCCGTACCAGTTCGTTTCCGACACCAAAATCCAGATCGGCTGAGCTTCGGGCCCTCGTCCGAAGCTTCGCGCCGTCTCGTCGTACTATTTCCTCAGGATCGCATCATGAGCGGACCATCCGACTACCAGCCGAGCAATCCGGCCCTGCAATGGATCGAGCGACGTCTGCCGATCCTCGGCCTCATGCACTCTTCCTTCGTGGTCTATCCCACCCCGCGCAACCTGAACTATTGGTGGACCTTCGGCGCCATCCTCTCTTTCATGCTGGGGATCCAGATCCTGACCGGCGTGATCCTGGCGATGCACTACACGCCGCATGCCGACCTCGCCTTCAAGTCGGTCGAGTTGCTCGTCCGTGACGTCAATTACGGCTGGCTGCTGCGCAACATGCATGCCGTCGGCGCCTCGATGTTCTTCGTCGCCGTCTACGTCCACATGCTGCGTGGCCTTTATTACGGCTCCTACAAGGAGCCGCGCGAGGTGCTCTGGATCCTCGGCGTCATCATCTACCTTCTGATGATGGCGACGGGCTTCATGGGCTACGTGCTGCCGTGGGGCCAGATGAGCTTCTGGGGCGCCACCGTCATCACCAACCTGTTCTCCGCCATCCCCTATGTCGGCGAGAGCATCGTGACGCTCTTGTGGGGCGGCTATTCGGTCGGCAACCCGACGCTGAACCGCTTCTTCTCGCTGCACTATCTATTGCCGTTCCTGATCGCGGGCGTCGTCGTGCTCCACGTCTGGGCGCTGCATGTCTCCGGCCAGAACAACCCTGATGGCGTCGAGCCCAAGACGGAGAAGGACACGGTTCCGTTCACGCCGCATGCGACCATCAAGGACATGTTTGGCGTGTCCTGCTTCATGCTGCTCTACGCCTGGTTCATCTTCTACATGCCGAACTATCTCGGTGACGCCGACAATTACATTCCGGCGAACCCGGGCGTGACGCCGCCGCACATCGTGCCGGAATGGTATTACCTGCCCTTCTACGCGATCCTGCGCTCGATCCCGAACAAGCTCGCGGGCGTGATCGGGATGTTCTCGGCGATCATCATCCTGTGCTTCCTGCCCTGGCTTGATGCTGCCAAGACCAAATCGTCGAAGTACCGTCCGCTGGCCAAGCAGTTCTTCTGGATCTTCGTCGCGGTCTGCATCCTGCTCGGCTATCTCGGCGCGCAGCCGCCGGAAGGCATCTATGTGATCGCCGGCCGGGTCCTGACGTTCTGCTACTTCGCCTACTTCCTGATCGTGCTGCCGCTGCTCTCGCGCATCGAGAAGCCGCGGCCGGTGCCGAACTCGATCTCGGACGCCGTCCTGGCCAAAACCGGGAGCAGGTCGACGCCGATGGTGTCGAGCGCGATCGTGCTTGCGCTGGCGGGCGCGTTGTTTGCGGGCTCAGCCGATAGCGCGCGTGCCTCCGAAGGCAGCGACAAGCCGCCGGGCAACAAATGGTCGTTCGCCGGTCCGTTCGGCAAGTACGACCGCGGCGCATTGCAGCGCGGCTTGAAGGTCTACAAGGAAGTCTGCGCCAACTGCCACGGCCTGTCCTACGTCGCCTTCCGCAACCTCGCGGAAGCCGGCGGTCCCGGCTATTCGGTCGCGCAGGCTGCAGCCTTCGCCTCCGACTACAAGGTCAAGGACGGTCCGAACGACGCCGGCGATATGTTCGAGCGCCCGGGCCGGCCGGCGGATTATTTCCCCTCGCCATTCCCGAACGAGCAGGCCGCGCGTGCGGCGAATGGTGGCGCGGCGCCGCCGGATCTGTCGCTGATCACCAAGGCGCGCTCCTACGGCCGCGGCTTCCCCTGGTTCATTGTCGACTTCTTCACCCAATATCAGGAGCAGGGCCCGGACTACGTCTCGGCGGTGCTCCAGGGCTTTGAGGACAAGGCGCCCGAGGGTGTGACGATCCCGGAGGGGTCCTACTACAACAAGTACTTCCCGGGCCACGCCATCAAGATGCCGAAGCCGCTCAGCGACGGCCAGGTGACCTATGACGACGGCTCGCCGACCACGGTCGCGCAATACGCTAAGGACGTCACCACGTTCCTGATGTGGACCGCCGAACCGCACATGGAAGCGCGCAAGCGCCTCGGTTTCCAGGTCTTCATCTTCCTGATCATCTTCGCCGGCCTGATGTACTTCACCAAGAAGAAGGTCTGGGCCGACTCGCACTGAGCGGCCTGAGGCGAGAATGAAGAGGCCCCCGCAAGGGGGCTTTTTTGTTGGGCACGAGAGTGTGTTGTCAGGCGCGATTGCCTATCGCCCGCTCAAACGCCAAAATGCCGCCAACCGCTCCCCAAAAACTCGTCGGAGGACATCATGGGAACCGCCATCACCTTCAAGCGCCCGGACGGCAAGGACGCATCGGGCTATCTCGCCAATGCCGCGCGCGGCAATGCGCCGGGCGTGGTGGTCATCCAAGAATGGTGGGGCCTGTCGGACCAGATCAAGGGCCTGTGCGACCGCTTCGCGCTGGCCGGGTTCGATGCGCTCGCGCCCGATCTCTACAGGGGCAAGGTGGTGCCGTATCACGACACGGACGCGGCCGGCAAAGAGATGAACTCGCTCGATTTCATGGACGCCACCACGCAGACGGTGCGCGGCGCCACGCAATATCTGTCGCGCAACGGCGCCAAGGTGGGCCTGACCGGCTTCTGCCTCGGCGGCGCCGTCACCATCATCGGCGCGGTGCATGTGCCGGAGCTCGCCGCCGGCGTGGTGTTCTACGGCATCCCGCCAGAGCAGGCGGCCAAGCCCGCCGACGTCAAGATCCCGCTCCAGGCCCATTTCGCCAACAAGGACGATTGGTGCACGCCGGAACTGGTCAATGGCTTCGAAAAGGCCATGAAGGCCGCCGGCAAGTCGCTGGAGCTGTTCCGCTATGACGCCGAGCACGCCTTCGTCAACGAGCAGCGCCAGGCCGTGCACGACCGCGAAGCCGCCGAGCTGGCCTGGGGCCGGGCGACGGAGTTTTTCCGCAAGCATCTGGGGTAGGTTGGGCGCCAATCGCGCTACAATTTCGGTGTCGTCCCGGCGAAGGCCGGGACCCATAACCACAACACTTTGTGGTCGGGGCGAGCTGCCACTGCGAGTCTTCGCCAAACTCAATTTTGTGGCTATGGGTCCCGGCCTTCGCCGGGACGACGGTGGAGATTGGTGTCGTCCCTCACGGACGACTAGCAGCCGGCCCAGCCACCCTTGACGCCGTCCCCGCGCCATGGTGAGTATCCGCCCATGAGCACCGCCGTCCGCCCATCCCGTCTTTGGTGGCGCACCTCCTAAGAGGTGGCCGGTGCGATTTATTCTCCCAAAATCGTCTGAGGTCGCCCACGCAGTGCGGCGGCCTGATCGTTTGTCCTGTGTGGCGTTCCCTCGACAAGTTTCGTAAGAGGACCCCATGAACAGGACCGTCTTTGCCCTTCCGGCTCGAAGCGACTATGTGACCCGCGCGGGGCTTGCGATCACGCGCGTGGCGGAACAGTTTTCCGGCGGCGCCAACCGGCTCGACGATCTCGTCAACCTGCTCGACCGTCGCCGCGGCGTGGTGCTGTCGTCGGGGACGACCGTGCCCGGCCGCTACGAAAGCTTTGACCTCGGCTTCTCCGATCCGCCGCTCAAGCTCGAGACCACTGGCGTCAATTTCAAGCTGGAAGCGCTGAATGCGCGCGGAGAGGTGCTGATCGCCTTCCTCGCCGACGTCTTGCGCGAACCCTGCGTCGTGATCTCCGAGACGACGCCCACGCGCCTTGCCGGTCATATCATCCGCGGCGAAGCCCCGATCGACGAAGACCAGCGCACGCGGCGCGCCAGCGTGATGTCGCTGGTGCGCGATCTCGTCGCCGCGTTCTCCGCCAACGACGACGGCGTGCTCGGCCTGTTCGGCGCCTTTGCCTACGACCTCGTGTTCCAGATCGAGGACCTCGTGCAGAAGCGCGCGCGCGAGGCCGACCAACGCGACATCGTGCTCTACGTCCCCGACCGGCTGCTCGCCTATGACCGCGCCACCGGCCGCGGCGTCGTGCTCACTTACGATTTCGCGTGGAAGGGCAAGTCCACCGCGGGCCTGCCCCACGAGACCGCCGAGAGCCCCTACCTCAAGACACCGCGCCAGGGTTTTGCCGATCACGCGCCCGGCGAATATCAGGCTACGGTCGAGACCGCGCGCGCTGCCTTTGCGCGTGGCGATCTGTTCGAGGCGGTGCCGGGGCAACTCTTTGCCGAGCCCTGCGACCGCTCGCCGGCAGAAGTGTTCCAGCGGCTCTGCGTCATCAACCCGTCGCCTTACGGCGCGCTGATGAATCTCGGCGAGGGCGAATTTCTCGTCTCGGCCTCACCGGAAATGTTCGTGCGCTCGGACGGACGCCGGGTCGAGACCTGCCCGATCTCGGGGACGATCGCGCGCGGTACCGATGCGATCGGCGATGCCGAGCAGATCCGCCAGCTCCTGAACTCCGAGAAGGACGAGTTCGAGCTCAACATGTGCACCGACGTCGACCGCAACGACAAGGCGCGCGTCTGCGTCCCCGGCACGATCAAGGTGCTGGCACGCCGGCAGATCGAGACCTATTCAAAACTCTTCCACACGGTCGACCATGTCGAAGGCATGCTGCGTCCCGGCTTCGATGCGCTCGATGCGTTCCTCACCCATGCCTGGGCCGTCACCGTCACCGGCGCGCCAAAGCTCTGGGCGATGCAGTTCGTCGAGGATCACGAGCGCTCGCCGCGCCGCTGGTATGCCGGCGCGATCGGGGCGGTGAATTTCGACGGCAGCATCAACACCGGCCTCACCATCCGCACCATCCGGATGAAGGAAGGCCTCGCGGAAGTGCGTGTCGGTGCCACCTGTTTGTTCGACTCAGATCCCGCCGCCGAGGACCGCGAATGCCAGGTCAAGGCCGCGGCCCTGTTCCAGGCGCTGCGCGGCGATCCGCCGAAGCCGCTGTCGGCCTTCGCGCCCGATGCCACCGGAAGCGGCAAGCGGGTACTGCTGATCGACCATGACGACAGCTTTGTGCATATGCTGGCCGATTACTTCCGCCAGGTCGGCGCCGACGTCACCGTGGTCCGCCATGTGCATGCGCTCGACATGCTCAAGCAGAAGCGGTGGGATTTGCTGGTGCTGTCGCCCGGCCCCGGCAGGCCCGAGGATTTCGGGATCAAGAAGACCATCGACGCAGCGCTGGAGAACAAGCTGCCGGTGTTCGGGGTCTGCCTCGGCGTCCAGGCGATCGGCGAGTATTTCGGCGGCGAGCTCGGGCAGCTCACGCATCCCGCCCACGGCCGGCCCTCGCGGGTGCAGGTGCGCGGCGGGCGGCTGATGCGCAATCTGCCGAACGAGATCGTGATCGGCCGCTATCACTCGCTTTATGTCGAGCGTGACAGCATGCCGGAGGTGCTATCCGTCACCGCCAGCACCGAGGACGGCGTCGCCATGGCGCTCGAGCACAAGACCCTGCCGGTCGCCGGCGTGCAATTCCATCCGGAATCGCTGATGTCGCTGAGCGGCGAGGTGGGCTTACGAATTGTCGAGAACGCGTTCCGCCTGGATGCGCGCGCTGATTGAGAGGCACCATGACTTTTGACCACGATCTGAAGGCGAGCGTCCGCACCATCCCGGACTACCCGAAACCCGGGATCTTGTTCCGCGACATCACCACGCTGCTCGCGGATGCGCGTGCGTTCCGCCGCGCGGTCGACGAACTCGTCAATCCCTGGGCTGGCAACAAGATCGACAAGGTCGCCGGCATGGAAGCGCGCGGCTTCATCATAGGCGGCGCCGTGGCGCACCAGGTTTCGGCCGGCTTCGTGCCGATCCGGAAAAAAGGCAAGCTGCCGCACACCACCGTGCGGATCGCTTACTCTCTCGAATACGGCATCGACGAGATGGAGATGCATGTCGACGCCATCCAGCCCGGCGAGCGCGTGATCCTGGTCGACGACCTCATCGCCACCGGCGGCACTGCGGAAGGCGCGGTGAAATTGCTGCGCCAGATCGGCGCCAATGTGGTCGCCGCCTGCTTCATCATCGACCTGCCGGACCTCGGCGGCGCCGCCAAGCTGCGCGCGATGGACGTGCCGGTGCGCACGCTGATGACGTTCGAGGGGCACTGAGCCAGGACGCCGAGGAGTATCGCCCGGGTAAATTATCGCCTAGGACCGTTGCAGGATCAGGCTGAGCTCCAGCTCGCGGAAAGCGAGATAGTTCCGCCGGGTCCACTGGTGCAGCTCGGTCGAGGCATCCTTCTCCTGGCGCAGATAGCCGGTGAAGGAGAAGTTCAGCCGGCCGATATAGGTCTTGAGAAAGCCGGGCAGCGCAGGCAGGCGGAATACCCGTCCGGCAGCCATCGCCGCCGGCAGCTCGCCGCGTATGATGTGCTCGTTGTCCACCGTGATCAGGTTAATCCGCGGGATCTGTTCGCGCAGCATCTCGTGGGCGCGGGCCGAGACGCGGTCGGTGTCGGCGACGAACAGGATCATCGGCGCGACGTGGCGGCGCGCCGCCTCTTTCAACAGGCCGATCTCCTCGGTCATCTTGAAGAACTCGTCAAAGGCGTGGAAGCCGAGGTCGATCACCTTGGCAACCCCGTCATCGACGATGACGCGATCCATCAGCTGCATCTTGCCGTAGGTGTCGATCACGTCGGCGGTCTCCGTGATCGTTGGCAGATAGTCGAGCAGCGACGGCTCCTTCAGGTTGACGTCGAAGGCCACGACGTTGCCGTTCTTGAGCAGCAAAAATTCGCTCAAAAGCCGCGCCAGCAGGGTCTTGCCGACCTGCGGGCGGGGCGAGCAAATGATGTAGAGGGGCGTCGCGGGCATCGATAGCTATATCAGTCGAACTCGGCGACCAATCCAGCCGTATCCGCCCGGCTTGCGCAACTATTTTTCGCTGTTGCGGGTCGTGGGCTTGGAGCCGACAATGTCGGTCAGCCGGATCCGGTCGAATTCGCTCCAGACGTTCGCCAGCCAATGCCGGACATAGCCGCGCAGCACGAACGAATAGTTCGCGGCCTCGTCGTTGATACCCTTGTTGGCGACGAATTTCAGGAACGGAACGGAAGACACCTCGACCTGCTCATAGGCCATTTCGTTGAGCTTGGGGATGGTTAGCTCGGTCGCATCCTTGATGCGGTGGAAGTAGGAATTATAGGTCGCCTGGTCCCACTGGAAGAACTGGGTGTCGTTGATGAAGTTCTTCACCAGGAAGTATTTGGCGCCGGTCATGAAGCCCGCGGTCTCGGCGATTTCGTCCAGAGAGGCGATCGAGGGTCCGAGGATGTGGAACACGGCAAAGGTGATCTGGCCGGCCTTGGCGGCATCGAGGAAACCGATGTCGCGCAAGGAGGCGAGCGCCGGCGAGAGCAGGCCGGCGCGGACGTCGATCACGGTGACCGACGGGCTCGTGGCGTTGAGCGTATCGAAGATCTTCATCTGATCCGACGTCGTCGTCATGTCGACGATCTCGGTGATGTCGGGATGGAAGCGCTTCAGGGTTCCGCGCGGTGACTCTGTGTCGAAGGCGCGCGTCGGCACGTTGTTGGCGGAAAAATAATCGAGCAGGGTGCGCGATACCGTGGTCTTGCCGACCCCGCCCTTGTCCGCGCCCACCACAACCACTGCCGGCTTTGCCATTGCTGTCCCCTAACGCGCGCCCCCGATCGCGAGGTCGCAATCGGACGGGCCCCAAATCGATGTCGCAAAGATGTCCCAAGTCTGCTGTTGGGCGCGAACATGGCAGAAACAAGGGAGAATTCAATTCCGCAGGCCCCAGTTACGGCAATTCCCGAGGTTTTTCCCAATCGCGATCAATCCTTCCGCGCATGGCGTCAAATCGCGCTCAATGGCGGCCCCAAGGACCCATAGGATTTCCCAAGGGATTGCTTACCCGATTGCCTATTGGGTTGCTGCTGGCGGTTCCGGGTGCGGGCACGGGCGGCGGACTGGCCGTGCCGCCTGCGTCGTTCCAGGGACCCTGGCGCAGCGGCGGTGGGGTGTTCTGGCGGTCGGCTTGCGTGTCTGGCTCCTCGCCCTCGTCGGCGGGAGGCGGCAGCGGGCCAGGATCACGGCCGCCGGCGAACTTGACCAGCGCGTCCACCCGGGACTGCACCGAGGGGTGGGTCGCGAATAAATCGGCGAAGCCCTCGCGCGGATTGTCGACGCAGAGCTCCATCACCGCCGAGGTTGCGCCCGGCAGCTCGCCGCGGTTCTCGATCTTGCGCAGGGCCGAGATCATGGCGTCCGGGTTTTTCGTCAGCTCAACGGAGCCCGCGTCCGCGAGATATTCCCGCGAGCGCGATAGCGCGAGCTTCACCACCTGCGACAACAGCCAGGCTACCACGATCAGCACGACCGCGATGATGATCACGATCACCGCGCCGCCGCCCGAACTCTTGCTGTCGCTCGACGACGAGGACGATCGTGAGGACGAGGAGGAGCCCGACGACCACGAGCCGCCAGAGCCGGAGCTCCAGCTGAAATTCGTGAACAGGCGGAAGAAGAGTTCGCCGAAGAACCCGACCACACCCGCGATGATGACGGCGACCACCATGAGCTGCACGTCGCCGTTCTGGATATGGGTCAGCTCGTGACCCAGCACCGCCTCGATCTCCTTGTCGTTCAACGCATTGAGGAGACCGGTGGTGACGGTGATCGAATATTGCCGCGGGTTGAGGCCGGTCGCGAACGCGTTCAGCGCCGGGCTCTTCATGATCTTCAGCTTCGGCATCGTGATGCCGCGCGAGATGCAGAGATTTTCGAGCAGATTATAGAGCCGCGGCTCTTCCTGCCGGGTGACGTCGTGGCCGCCGGTCACCGCATCGATCATCGATTGGTGGAAGAAATAGGCGATCACGATCCAGGCCGCTGCCACGACGGTCGCAACCGGAGCGGCCACTTTCAGGTCATAGAAGGCACGGCTCAGATAATAGACGACGGTCTCGTCGCCATTGATGACGACTTCAGCGATCAGCGCGCCGGCATAGACCAGCACATAGACCAGCGCGAACAGGCCGGCGAGCAGCAGCATCGAACGAAACTTGTTCGAGGCGATGTGCGTGTAGAGACCATACGCGGCCATGACGCGATGCCCTGCCGGCCTATCAGCTCAACTCAGAACTTCACCTGCGGCGTGGCTTCGACCTCGGAGCGGCTGGCACCAAGATCGAAGAAGTCCTTTTTGGTGAAGCCGAACATGCCGGCGAACAAGGCGGCCGGCATCTGCTGGATACCGGTGTTGTATTCCTGGACCGCGCTGTTGAAGAAGCGGCGACTGGCCGCGATCTTGTTCTCGAGGTCGGACAGCTCGCTGGCGAGCTGCTGGAAATTGGCGTTGGCCTTGAGGTCGGGATAGGCCTCCGACAGCGCGATCAGCCGGCCGAGCGCGCCCGAGAGCTGGTTCTCGGCCGCGGACACCTGCGCTGGTCCCTGCGCCGACATCGCCGAATTGCGCGCCTTGATGACGTCGTCGAGCGTGCCGCGCTCGTGAGAGGCATAGCCCTTCACCGTCTCGACCAGGTTCGGGATCAGGTCGTGACGCTGCTTGAGCTGCACGTCGATGTCGGCAAAGGCCTGGCCGACGCGCTGGCTCAGCGCCACCAGCCGGTTGTAGGCGGCGAAGGCAAAGAACACGAGGACGACGATAACGCCGAGGACGATCCAGCCGGTCGACATTGAGAACTCCTGAAGGGGGAAGAAGGCGGGCGCTAGGGTAGACCAAATTGGCCCCGAGCGAGAGCCCGGCGCAGAGGAGAGGTAGGATTTGGTCGGATGAGGAACTATCCGAGTTCAAGGCGAAAGCGGGTAACGAGGTTAATTTTCGGACAGGACCGGCGTCTCAGTACTTCGTATCGAGCCTGGGTATGCCCGTGGCTTCGGCCAATCGCGCTGCGACCCTGCCTGCTTCCTGAATAGTTGCTTCCTTGACCGGAATGTCGTGCCGCCTTCCGCTGAGCAGCTCGACATAAACGCCATACGAGGCATGCCCGTCGCTCTCGTATTCGATACGACCGAGCGTGCGGAGTTGGTCGAGCGGGCAATCCACGATCGTCTTGCCCCATCGCCCAAACAAACGACGAAGGATCGTCAGCCGCCTTGCGCGAAGATCGATGTGAACGATCGTTCGCTGGGACGCGACGGAGAAGAACATGCACGCCAGCAATAGCCATAGGATGACGCCGCCTCCGACTACAGTCGCGCCTGAACTGGCTGCAACAACGGCAATGCCGAGAAGGCCCGCTGGAATCATCCAAATTATTGTCGAGCGCTTCCGCTCGAATACCAAGACTGCTGAGCTATCTCTGGCCATGAGGGACTTCTACCTCAATTTGTGGCTGTGCCCCAGCGCCACCGCCTTGCGTCCGCATAGGCGGCCTTGTCCCGCCGGGGGACCTTGGCGAGTTCGACACCGTCCTCCGTGCAGAGCTTTGCAGCGATCTCGGCCTTGCCGACATCCGGCGGCGCCAGCACGCGCGCGGCGCGGGCTGCGGGCGGCGTGCGGGTCAGCGCCACATAGATGAACCGCTCGTCCTCGAACGGCACCTCGGCGCCCTTGATCTGGCGGTGAGCCTGCGAGCGCGGCAAGCGCTGGGAGAAATGGCACCAATCGGGCGCCGTCAGCGGACACGGCTTTTCGTGCGGGCAGGGTGCGGCGACATAGGCGCCCGCCGCGATCAGTTGCTGGCGCAAAGCGAGGATGCGGGCGTAGCCGGCGGGCGTGCCAGGCTCGATCACGACCAGCGCGCGGCGCGCTTTCGCCCACATCGTTTCCGCGAGCTTGCGTTGATCGCGCTCACTGAGCTCGCCGATGACATAACTCGCGACCAGGAGATCGGCTGGCGAGACCTCGGCGAGGTTCGCGCCGGCATCGCCCGGCAGATAGCGGCAATCCGCCAGACGCGTGCTGTCGCGCGCCAGTTCGAGCGCGAGACGGCTGAGCGTGGCGTTGGCGTCGAGCAGGGTGAAATCCTGCAGCGAGGAGAACGCCTCCGCCGCGGCCCAGCTCGCGGTGCCCGGACCTGCGCCGACGTCGAGCAGCGTTTCCGGAGCGAGGTCGGGTACGATCTCGGTCAGCGCATTCAGACTGGCCGCCACCGCCGCGTAGGTCGCCGGCATGCGCGCGAGCGCATAGGCGAGCGCGTCGGCATCCGACTTGATCGTGCCGGAGCCGCCGCCTGTGCGGTAGGTGGTCGAGATTCTCTGCGATCGCTGCGCTGCGTCGGTGCGCGAGAACCCCTGGAGCTTGCCGTCGAGGGCGGCCTTTAGCTCAGCGGGAAGCGTGGGCGAGATCATCTTAATTCGCCGTCATTCCGGGGCGCGCGTAGCGCGAATCCGGAATCTTGAAATGGTGGCGCGAGATTCCGGGTTCGATGCTGCGCATCGCCCCGGAATGACGGCCAAAAAATCACGCCACGTTCTGGTCGAGAATGTCCACCGCCTCTTGCAGGTTCACCGACACCAGCTGCGAGACGCCGCGTTCGGCCATGGTGACGCCGAACAGGCGGTTCATCCGCGCCATCGTGATCGGGTTGTGCGTGATGATGATGAAGCGCGTGTCGGTCGAGGCGGTCATCTCGTGCAACAGGTTGCAATAGCGCTCGACGTTGTGGTCGTCGAGCGGCGCGTCGACTTCGTCCAGCACGCAGATCGGCGAAGGGTTGGTGAGGAACACCGCGAAGATCAGCGCCATCGCGGTCAGCGCCTGCTCACCGCCGGAGAGCAGCGACAGCGTCTGTGGCTTCTTGCCCGGCGGCTTGGCGATGATTTCGAGGCCCGCTTCGAGAGGATCATCGCTCTCGATCAAATGCAGCGCGGCTTCGCCGCCACCGAACAGCTCGACGAACAGGCGCTTGAAGTGGTTGTTGACGACCTCGAACGACGTCAGCAGCCGCTCGCGCGCCTCCTTGTTGAGGCTCTGGATACCCTGGCGCAGCCGCTTGATGGCCTCGACGAGATCGTCGCGCTCGGTGACCAGACCGTTGTGCTGGGTCTCGACCTCGCGCAGCTCTTCCTCGGCGCGCAAATTGACCGCACCCAGGCGCTCGCGATCGCGGCGCATTTTTTCGAGGTCTTCCTCGATGTCGTGCAGCGGCGGCAACTCCGTGCCGGGTTCGATCTCGGCGAGGCCGGCAACGGCCTGCGGTTCGACTTCCAGCATGTCGCGGATTTCGCGCTCGATGTCCTCGAGCCGGCGACGCGCACCTTCCATGCGCTCCTCGGCGCGGGCGGTGGCCTCGCGGGAGCTTGAGAGTGCCTCGAGCGTCAGCTTCGCGACGCGATCGGTTTCGGCCATCGCGGTTTCCGCGCTGGCGAGCGCATCGGCGGCCATGCGGCGGTCGTTTTCGGCATATTCGATCTCGGTGATCAGCGCGCTGCGCTTCTCCGCGAACACGGCCGGTGCGTTCTCGAGATCGCTGCGCTCGATCGAGACTTCGGCGATGCGCGCCTGGATGGTGTCGATGTGGGAGGTCGCGCTCTCCTTTCGGTTCTGCCACTCGGTGCGTTCGGCGAGGATCGCCTGCACGCGGCGGTCGGCCAGCTCGGCTTCGCGCGCCAACGCCTGTGCCTCGGCGCGGACCTGGGCGGCCATGCGGCGATGGCCTTCGATGTCGCTGCGGACGGCGGCGAGACGGGTTTCGGTGTCCTCGCTCGACGGCAGCTCGGAGATCCCGGCTTCGGCGTATTCGTAGGCGGCTTCGGCCTCGGCGCGGTCGGCTGCCAGACGGCTGTGCGCTTCCGACAGCGTCGCCTTGCGCGCGGCGTGGCGGCTGATCTCGCGCTCGACCGTGGCATGGCGCTCGCGCGCGACGTTGAGCTCGCGCTGTGCGGCGCGCCAGGCTTCGCGGCTCGCACCTTCGGTGCTGGCGGCCATCTGCAGCTCGGCCTCGGCGTTCTCCAGCGCCTGACGCTTGATCTGCGCGTCGATGCGGGCCTGCTCCAGTTCGTTCTCGATGTCGATGAGGCGGGCGCGCTCGGCGAGCCGCCGTGCTGCGCCGGTCGGCGCGTGGGCGGCTGCGACAAAGCCATCCCAGCGCCAGACGTCGCCTTCGGGCGAGACCAGCCGCTGGCCGGTCTTGAGCTGCGAGACCAGTTCGGCGCCGCGCTCGCGCGGCACCACGCCGATCTGCGCCAGGCGGCGGGTCAGCTCGGCCGGGGCTTGCACGTGGCTGGCGAGCGGCACGACGCCTTCGGGCAGTTCCGGATCGCCGTCGGTGACGCCGGCATTGGTCCAGCGCATCGGCGCGGACGGATCGACCGGGGCGTCGAGATCGTCGCCGAGGGCTGCGCCGATCGCCTTTTCGAATCCCTTGTCGACGGTGATGCCGTCGATGATCGGCGGCCACAGATTCTTGGTCTCGCCGTTGAGGATCTTGGAGATCGTGCGCGCCTCGGTATCGAGCCGCTGCACGCGCTTGTCGGCTTCGACGAGCGGCGAGCGCGAGGATTCCAGCGTCTGCCGCGCGGCGACATGCGCGGCTTCGCTGGCCTGAGCCGCGGCTTCCGAGGCCGCCAGCGTTTGCTCGGCGTTCTCGACGGTCGCGGTCAGCTCGTCGAGATCGCCGAAGCCGCCGGTCGCCTCGGTGAGCTTCTGCTCTTCCGCCGCGACGTTCGAAATCTCCTGATCGAGCCGGGCGAGCTTGTCGCGGTGGGTGCGAACGTTGGCTTCGAGCTGATTGCGCTTGGCGGTGAGGTCGGCGAGCGCGGTGGTGAGCTCGGCGAACTGCTGCTCGGTTTCGGTCAACACCGCCTCGGCTTCGGCGACACGCTCGTCGACGCCGGAGCGCTTCTCGACGCGCGACTTGATCTCTTCCTTCAGCTCGGCATCTTCGGCGTCGAGGCGCTGCAGCGCGACGTCGGCGTCCATGGTCTGCTGCTGGGCACGCGAGATATCGCCTTCGAACTGTGCGAGGCGCCGCTCGAGCTCCGCGACGCGCTCCTTGGCGCGCTCTTCCTCGCGATCGAGCAGCTCGCGGGCGTTGGTGAGGCGCTGCAGCCCGGCTGCCGCGCGCGCTTCCGCATCGCGCAGCGCCGGCATTTCGGCGGCGCGGATCGCCTGGATGCGGGCGGCCTCGGCCTGGTGCTGGGTCCGCTCGGCCATCTCGCGGACCGCGAGATCGTGGGTGTGGCCGGATTCGTTGACGTCGGCATGGGCGCCGATCCAGCGCAGGTGGAACAGGGTTGCTTCGGCCTTGCGGACCTTGGCCGCAACTTCGCGATAGCGCACGGCCTGGCGGGCCTGCTTCTTGAGGCCTTCCATTTGCCCCGCCAGCTGGCCGATCACGTCCTCGACGCGGGTGAGGTTGGTTTCGGCCGCCTTGAGCCGCAGCTCGGCTTCGTGGCGGCGGGCGTGCAGGCCGGCGACGCCGGCGGCGTCTTCCAGCACGCGGCGGCGTTGCTCGGGCTTGGCCTGAATGATCTCGCCGATCTTGCCCTGGTGGACCAGGGCTGGCGAGCGCGCGCCGGTGGCGGCGTCGGCGAACAGAATCTGCACGTCGCGGGCGCGCACGTCGCGGCCGTTGATGCGGTAGACCGAACCTGCCTCGCGCTCGATACGGCGGGAAATTTCCAGAAGCTGGCTGTCGTTCATCGCCGCCGGCGCGGTGCGATCGGAATTGTCGATCGTCATCGTCACTTCGGCGTGGTTGCGCGCTGGACGATTGCCGGAGCCGGCGAAGATCACCGCGTCCATGTCGGCGGCGCGCAACGACTTGTAGGAGGTCTCGCCCATCGCCCAGCGCAGCGCCTCGACGAGATTCGACTTGCCGCAGCCGTTGGGGCCGACCACGCCGGTCAGGCCGGGCTCGATGACGAAGTCGGTGGCCTCAACAAAGGACTTGAAGCCGTGAAGGCGCAGGCGGGTGATTTTCATAAGCACGCATCTCTGTTGGCAGGCGCGAATCCCCCTGCCGGGACAATACCATGGAAGGCAATGTCGCTATCCGGGCGAGTCGCGCGAGGCGCCTCATGCGGCTGGACAATGGCCGCGGTGCGCTGCGAGGGCAACCGGCGAAAGCCGCTTTTCCCAAGGGATTTATGCCGGGAAAGATACGGCTATCGAGATGCGAATCAGGGATTGTGCCGTGCGAATCAGCTCTTCAGCAGCGGATTGATCTTCTTGGCGAATTCCTCGAACGAGGTCTCGCCCTTGATCTTCTCGCCGTTGATGAAGAACGTCGGCGTCGAATCGACCTTCAGAACGTCGCTGGCATATTTCTGGTCGGCGGCGATCTTGTCGAGCAGCGCCTGGTCCTTCAGACAGGCCTCGACCTGCTGCTGGGTGAGGCCGGCTTGCTTGCCGATCCGCGTCAGGGTCTCCGTGGTGTTCTTCGCCACCCAGTCGTTCTGCTGGCGGAACAGCATGTCAGTGACCGCAAAGTATTTCGGTGCGTCGCCATTGGCGATGCAGCGTGACAGCATCGAGCCGGCGGCGGCTTTGATGTCGAGCGGGAACTCGCGGAAGATGTAACGGACCTTGCCGGCGTCGATGTATTCCGACTTGATCTTGGGAAACACCTGCTCATTGAAAGCCGCGCAATGCGGGCAGGTCATCGAGGCGTATTCGGTGATGGTGACCGCGGCGTCCTTCGGGCCCAGCGCCATGTCGGGCAGTGACACCGGCTTGGCGACGTCGCCAGCGGCCTGCGCGATAGCTTCCGAGATGAACCGCAGCGGCGAGAACCCGGCGAGCGCGGCAAGCCCGGTCAGCGACAGCATCGAGGTGAAGGCGCGGCGGGTGATGATCAAGGTCGGCTCCCGGATTGGCGTGGTCTCGCCCGAAATTCCCATTCAGACGGCCTGTCGCTAGCTTGAAACGTCGTTTGAGGCAATGGCGAGCGGCAAGGACAGGTCCAGTTTGGCCGCCGAATAAGGCTCAATTTCGCTTGATAGCGGCCCCCAGGCGCGCCAGCGCCGACTTCAATTGTTCATCTTCGATGTCGCCCAGGCGCTCAGCCACCTCGGCCACCGATTTGGCGTCCGGCGGGGCGGGCCGGGTTGGCCGCCGGGCGCGCGACAGTGGAGCCTGGCGGAAGGCCAGCTTGCCGACCGCGCTCCAGCCGAAGAAGCGGTTGACCCGCTGCAGGATCACATCGGCGGAGTGCTGGATCTCCAGCGCCATCGGCCCCTCGACCCGCAGCACCAGCGTGGCCGGCTCCTGCGGCTGACCCTCGACCGGCCGCGGCCATTGCATCTTGAGCGGCTCGGCATGGGCCGCGATCTCCGGTCCGGCAATCTGCGCCCACCGCGTCACCAGCTCGCGCGCGGCAAAACCCTGCTTGGCATAGGCCTCGGCGAAGACGTCGTTGAGCAGGAGCGACAGCGGCTTGGCGCTGATAGGACCGGGTTTGATGGGGCGAAGCTTGGACATGGGACCTTATAGCACTCCGGCGCGTCGGCCACAGGCTCTTCGCCGCGAAGAAAAACGTGGACGCCCGCGACCAGCGTGGGCACGACGTGGAGAGATCGGTGCATTGCCGTTACAGTGCGAACATGAGCCCCAAATCCGCCCTCAGGGCGAAATCGGAACCAGTTCCGCCGCAGACCTCGTCGCGCCCGCTCGCGCTGCTCGATTGGTACGACCGCCACCGCCGCCGCTTACCCTGGCGCGCTGCGCCCGGCGAGGCATCTGACCCTTACCGCGTCTGGCTGTCCGAGATCATGCTGCAGCAGACCACGGTGAAGGCGGTCGGGCCCTATTTCGAAAAATTCGTCGCGCGCTGGCCTGATGTCACCGCGCTCGGACGGGCCTCGCAGGACGACGTGCTGCGGATGTGGGCCGGGCTCGGCTATTATTCTCGCGCCCGTAATCTCCATGCCTGCGCGGTCGCGGTGATGCGCGAGCATGGCGGCACCTTTCCCGACACCGAACTGGGCCTGCGCGCGCTGCCGGGCATCGGGCCCTATACGGCGGCAGCGATCGCGGCGATCGCGTTCGACCGCCGCACCATGCCGGTCGACGGCAATATCGAGCGCGTGGTCTCGCGGCTCTTTGCTGTTGAAGAAGAACTTCCGCAGGCCAAACCGCGGATCCAGCACTTGGCTGCGACGCTGCTCGCCGACTCCCGCGCCGGTGATAGCGCGCAGGCGCTGATGGATCTGGGTGCCTCGATCTGCACGCCGAAAAAGCCAGCCTGCTCGCTATGCCCACTCAACGAGGACTGCACGGCGCGCACGCTGGGAACGCAGGATACGTTTCCGCGCAAGGCGCCGAAGAAGAGCGGCGCGCTACGGCGCGGCGCCGCTTTCGTTGTCACGCGCGGCGACGAGCTTCTCGTCCGCAGCCGTCCCGAAAAGGGTCTGCTCGGCGGCATGACCGAGGTACCGGGATCGGATTGGCTGGCCGAGCAGGACGATGCCAAGGCAAAACAGCAGGCGCCCGAGCTGAAGGGGCTGTCGCGCTGGCAACGCAAGGTCGGCGTGGTCACCCACGTCTTCACGCATTTCCCGCTGGAACTGGTGGTCTACACGGCCAAGGTGGAAGCGCGCACGCGGGCACCGGCAGGCATGCGCTGGGTGCCGATCGCCACGCTCCCCGACGAAGCATTGCCCAACGTCATGCGTAAGGTGATTGCGCATGGATTGGACCCCTAGCAGCCCATCCTGCTGACAACATGCTGGCAGCAGCCCTGCGTTAGCTGTGATCGGCAACGGAGGCTCGCATGATCAAGACCGCGCTCGACAACTTTCCCAGGCCGCCTTGTGCCGAGCTATTGGGGTGGCGTCTGCTCGATGCCCGTCCCGGGGAAGGCTGGATCAAGCTCGCGTTTGACGGCAAGCCGGAGTTCTGCAATCCGGCCGGCTTCATCCAGGGCGGCATGCTCTCGGCCATGCTCGACGACACGATGGGCCCCGCCGTGCTGGTGATGAGCGAAGGCCGGCTCTACACCACCACCATCAGCATGACCGTGAATTTCCTGGCGCCCGCAAAGCCCGGACCGATCATCGGTGAGGCCAAGGTGACGCAGCTCGGCAAGACGATTGCGTTCGTCGAGGCAAAGCTGATGGCGGAAGGAACAGTGCTGGCGACGGCAAGCGCGAGCGAGCGGCTGCTCGAAGCGGCGAGGGTGGTGGGCAAATAGTCTAGCCGCGTAGGCGCTACCCCTTCTCCCCTTGCGGGCCTGTTGCGCTATTGGCTTTTGAGGCTGAAGACGTCGAGAGAGAAGGTCTGGGTCGCGACAGGCTCCGGCCAAGACTGTGA
>NZ_JBEPQF010000024.1:0-126977 GCF_040547695.1 Bradyrhizobium sp. JR4.3
GTTCGGCTCCTGCTCGAACTTCACCAGCTGATTGTCCACGGTGTCCAGGCTCTCACTGGTTTCCGTCAAAAACTCCCGCAACAGATCATCCATGAGCTACGCCTTACTGACCTGGATCTGGACCTCGACACCCGAGCCGCGCTGGCATGAACGGAAGTCCCCACCTTGGATCGTTAGACATCCCCTTTCACGGTCCCGTTAATTTCATCCTCCGTGCTAATACGGATATTGAAGACAAGTTTGCCGTTCGACCGCATGCGACAGCGTTTTTCGGCAAAACCGGCCCCACGCCGCAACGGCGAGACGCGTTAGGTGAACGTGCCGATAACAGCGGGACCAGGCGCGCGGGAAAGCCCTGCTCGTGAAGGACGATATGCGCGGTCTTCGCGGAATTGTATCGAGCCGCCTGCAAGCCGCGGCAGTCTCGCCACGTTCGCTTGGTGCTTTGCCGGGATACGCAAGACCCGCATTTGCGGTAAACGAACCGTTACCCGCGTCACTCCGGCCGGTGCCGCGCTAACCCAGGCGCGCGGCCGAGGCAAGGTCGCCGTGGGGACGGTGCTCCGCCAGGCAATCGTTGATGGCGGCGAGCAGCGCGTGCGGCGTGAACGGCTTGCGCAGACAGCGCGCCGCACCGAGCTCCAGCGCCATCCGGAGGAAATCGGGGGCAGGCGAATTCAGATTTGCGAACGCGTAGCCGGACATCGCGATCAGCGGAACGGCCGGCGCCCGCTCGTGGAAGATCCTGACCGATTCGAACCCGCGCATGTGCGGCATGAAGATATCGATGATCATTAGATCGAACTGCTCGTGTTCGAGCGCGCGAAGTCCGGCTTCCCCTCCTTCGGCGATCGTCACCCGAAAATCGTTGCGCTGGAGATAGACCTCGATGGCCATGCAGACCATCGGGTCGTCGTCGACGACGAGAATATGGCGCAGACTTTCTGTCCCCGTTTGAGCTTCCCGATTCGGCGATTCAATAATTGAACCGTGGCGCACGCCTTTCTCCTTTGCTCGAGAAATGAACTGTTGAGAATGTCGTTGCCGGCGCGAGGAAGACGATGGACGCGGAATCTGCGGCCACGCGGCGCCAAGGTTCAAAACAATGTTTGAGAATTGCAGGCACTCGTCCGACCAACGAGGGTGCACGGGTCGATCGGCGTCCGATGGCAGCGCGGATGCAATGCTTCCGGCTCATGAAGGCCCCCTTGCCGCTTTTACCTGCGCAACCCCTCGCAGACCGGTCCGCAGGCTCATCAGCGAATCAGCGTGCCGTTCTTCATTTCGGCCGCAAATGCACCAGCCTGTCTGCCCCCAACGGGTATACGCAGAGCGCCACAACCATTATAATAAGGTTTTGCTGCGGCACAACCGTATGACGAACAGGAACATGGCGGGGATCACTTCGAAACGCGCCGGATCAACCATGACCGCGATCACCCTCCGAATAGATGCTCCAGTCGACGATCTGGATCTGCTGGGTTCCCAAATCGGTACCGTGGAAATGGTCAGGGAATCTGTCTTGGCGAGGCCGACGTGCAGCGGCGATCACCGGAGGGACAACTTGTCCCAATTGCCTATATATCCCGACGGGAAGATGATGGAACTTGCGCGGACGGCAAGCAGTTTCGCGTGCTGCGGCCCCGCGGGTCCGAGAGACGGGAGGCTACTTTGGAAACGATGGTGCGTTCCTCC
Organism: Bradyrhizobium sp. JR4.3; assembly: GCF_040547695.1. Taxonomy (NCBI): domain Bacteria; kingdom Pseudomonadati; phylum Pseudomonadota; class Alphaproteobacteria; order Hyphomicrobiales; family Nitrobacteraceae; genus Bradyrhizobium; species Bradyrhizobium sp. JR4.3. Next base: position 1,696 of record NZ_JBEPQF010000024.1, read on the forward strand.
AACGGTTTCCTGTCCGCGCTGTCGGCAGACGATTATGAATTGATCCGCCCGCACCTGCGTACGGGCGATCTGCCGCATGACGCGGTGCTGGTCGAGACCGGCGAAACGCTCAAGCGCGCCTACTTTCCTCATCGCGGCGTCATCTCGTTGGTGGTCGAGCTCGCCAGGGGCGAGCACGTGCAAGTCGCCATGATCGGCCGCGACAGCCTGCTCGGAACGCTCTCGACCATGGGCGATGCCTGCGCGCTGAACACGGCCATCGTGCTGGTTCCCGGCTCCGCCTCTATGATGGACCTCGACCGGCTGCGCATCGCGGCCGACCAGAGCGGCACCCTGCGGACGCTGCTCACGCGTCACGGGCTCGCGGTCTACGCGCAGGTGCAGCAGACCGCGGGCTGCAACGCCGCCCATCCGGTGGAGGCACGGCTGTCGCGCTGCCTGCTGCACACCCATGACCTCTCCGGCGATTACCGGCTGCTGCTGACCCAGGAGGCGATGGCGCAGATGATCGGCGCTCGGCGCAACAGCGTGTCGCTGGTCGCCAATACCTTGCAGCAGGCGAATTTCATTCACTACAGCCGCGGACACATCCAGATCCTCAACCTGGACGGCCTGCGGCAGACGGCGTGCGAATGCTACGCCACCGTGAAGGCGCAGTATGACCGGCTGCTCGGCCCACGCTGACGGTGCCGCGGCGTGGTAAACCGGCCGCTAATTCCGGCCCGCAAACACGGATTGTCCTGCTACCGGAACTGAAATCCGGATGCCGTAGACATGGACGTGACGCGCGCGCCTGTACGGGCCAGCGGCAAACCAACCGTGATCAAGGCAGGCCAAACCATGTTCGAAGTCACCGTCGCGCCTGCGCAGACAGCGCTTGATGCCGAGCCTGCGCGCGAGCCGGGCGCGTACCAGGCGCTGGTGCGCGAGATCGGCGAGGACGGTGCTTGCGAAGTGCGCGACGTGTTCTGGAGCGAGACCTGTGCGCGCCTGCAATTGTTCCGCACGCTCTCGCTCGCGCAGCACCACGGCAGGATCGCGCGCGAAGCGCATTCGCTGAAGAGCGCGGCCGGAACGTTCGGCTATGTCAGGCTCGCGGTGCTGGCGCTGCGGCTGGAGAAGACCGCGGAGAGGCTCGGCGACGCCGGATTTCGCGACCTCCTGGACCTGATGGACGCGGCCTATGCCGCCGGGCGCGCGCAGGAGCCGGAGGGCTGACGCGCGCGCTCGAAAACGCCGTAACCACTCACGCGTGCATGCCCGCCGTACTTCTACGGCTTGGGATTTTCACAGATGGCTAATCATAGGCAGCGATAGTCGCCGGAAACCAGGAGGGTTTCCATGTTCACCTACGAGACCGCGGACCAGAAAGAAGTTCGTCGCTTCCGCATCGCACAGTTCAACGGCCGGATGGCGACGGTGGCCGCTGGCGAGGCGACGGTGACGGGCTTCGTGCGTTCGGTGCTGGAGCAGGAATCGAGCATGCCGCCCCGCTGGACCATCACGATCATTCCCAACGTGCCGAAGGAAGAGCTCAAGCCGCTGCGGCCCTCGTCGCGCGCGCGTCCCTTCGCCGAAGATTATTTCTGAGCACGATCGGAGCCGCGGGTCTTTCTCGAGAGATCTCTCACGCTTGGCCCTCGCCGCTGGCGGGCGGCCCGAGGCAAGAGCCTTCAGTCGATCGAATGCAGCAGCGCCGCACGGACGAGGTCCGCCGTGTTGCGCGCACCGAGCTTCCGCATCGCCTCGGCGCGATGGCTCTCGAAGGTGCGCGGGCTGATCTGCATCCGAAGCGCACCCTGCTTGTTCGAATATCCCTCGCTGATCAGCCTCAGCACCTCGCCCTCGCGCTTGGTCAGCCGCTTCTGGCCTGACAGGCCGAGGATCTCGGCGCTCGACACCCGCTGCGGCTGTGGCGCGCGCGTGAGCTTCGGTTCGGCCTCCTCGGCCCTGGACGCGGTCGGCAGGCCACCCGTGGGAGAACCGGCAAGCTGTTTGACGAGGCCACAAACCCGCTCGGTCTGCACCAGCGCATTCTCCACGACCCGCTGCAAATAGGCACGGTCGCCCGTCACCGGCGCGAGCTGATCGCTGTGATGCTTGATCTCGCCCATGTAGAGCAGGAGCGCCGTGAGGGGACCGTTGAGCTCGCGGGCGATGGCGGCGGCCATTTCGTCGGCCGCCTTGGCGCGGGCGGCGTTCAGGCGGACGACATCGAGCTCTTCAGTTGGAGCAGCGTTGCTGTCGTACCATTCCGACGGCCGCGAATCAGTGGCCGTATCATTCTGTGACCCCATGTCACTCGTTTAGCGGAACCCGACGCGATCTGTGGTTAACTTTTTGCTCCGTAAGACTACGGTGAATTTGGCAGTTTTGTGCTGAAACCCCGACACAGGCACACTTTATGCTTGAGTAGCAACGCCTCTCAACAGTCTTAGGTTGCTGAACCTGCCCAAATGGTAGGCGGGTCACCCGAAGCCTTCTTAACGATCCGACCCGCGCCGATTACCTGAGGCCCCGGATTTTACGGATATATTAACGGCGGCTTGCTTCTCTATGTCACAATTGAGAGCGCGCAAATGCCTCCATGCATGGGGCCGATAGGCCTGCTGGAATCGTTGCGGAAGATTGCGTGCAATGAACGAGATCGACCAGCTATCGAACTTCTTGCAGAAGCTGACGCCGCTGTCGCGCAGCTGCCTGCTCAGCGAGCTCGAACGGCTTGAGCTGTGCGGCATCGACATGCCGGGCTCGTCCGACCTCCAATCGCGGCTGCGCGCCGAATTTCGCAAGGACGGATCGAGCCAGGCGCGCGCCACCAGTCCTTCGCGCCATTTCTTTGCGCCGCTCGAACTGCTCCTGATCGACGGCGCGCCCGAGCATGCCAATATGGGGCGGATCTCGCGCAACACCCTCACCCCGATCTGGGAATGGATCTGCCGCGACCTGCTGCCGACCATGGCGCGCGACTACATCAAGGCCATCAACGACCAGGTCGCCGCCAACAACCAGAAGGAAGTGCTGAAGATCGCATCGACCTTCCAGACCAAGGTCGTCAAGGTTCTCGAGAGCACCCTCGCCTCAGCGGAGAGCACCGAGTTCGCGCGCGGCAAGCTCGCGCAATATACGGCGTCGCGCACCGCCTTCGACGACGTGAAGAAGATGCAGCACGTGCTGCGCGCCGGCGCTGCGCTGCCGAAGTTCAACGAAAAGCTGCCCGAGAAGATCGCGAAATTCGACGACGGCCTGGTCGATCAGATCACCACACGATTGGACGCCTTCAAGAAGGCCCATCCCGAGGCGCTGCCGTTCGCGCTGACGCTGGTGGCGAGGCGGCTGAAGACGTTCTGGCAACTGGTGCGCCTTGCCACCAAGGCCGCCGCGAGCAAGAGCGCCGCCGATGTCGCCGCCACGCCCTATGCCTGCGTCGTTCACATGGTGCTCGACCAGCTCGACGACAGGCGCCTCGCCTTGCGCATCGCGCTCCGTCACAACCGGGTGCTGATCGCACGCGACCTGCTCGCCGAGATCTACGACACCGAATATGCGCTCAAGGTGCGGATCGACGGCATCGAGCATTGCGAATGGGGCATTCGGCTCCAGCAATTGATGGACGCGATCGCGGCGCTGGTGGCCGCCGAGGTGAGCCGCTTCCCCTCCAATGTCGGCCACATTCTCGGCTCGCGCCGGCTGCGCAGCCACGATACGCTCGGTGGAAAGCTGTCTTATCTGGCCTGGAAGGGACGCGATGCGATCGAGGACGGCGCGGCCGCGTTGCGCAAGCTGATCGGCCAAACCTGATCCCGCGCTAATGCGCGCGCGGCAGGCACAGGAAGCGATCGAGAAATCGCCCTGACAGCACGAACCTGAACCACCAATACATTATTCGCCGCGACGTCATTGCTGCGATCCTCGACAGCCCACCACCGGCTGCCCAGAGCAATAGCGCACGTGCAGCAATCCGCTTGTGATGTGCTTCACACGGGCGCCAGCGCGCACCGACGCATTGTCGCAGAACCGTCACGAGCGAACCGGGAAAAATGCGCGCATCGCGCGCAATTGAGGCACGCCATTATTCAATTGGGCGAGGCGCGCGCGGCTTGGTCCAATTGCAGGACAGTGCGCGTGCATGCAGCCTTACTGCGCGTCGCGGAATCTCCAGTGATTGCCGCAACCCTGCGCCCGATGCGCGGGCAGACGTAAAAACTTCTCGAACAAGACGCAGACAATTTTAGACGTGATGGGTGCTTTAACGTTACCCAGATAATTCGACAATCGACTGAAGCCTTCCATATTTGAAACTGCTCACGTCGCTAACACACCGGCACGGAACGGGAGTGCTTGCGATGAACGACGAAATTGTAGAACTCGCCGAACGAAGGCCGAAGACCTTCGGACGGCGAAAGATGAAGCCGCGCGCCTGCGTCGCCGACGGCAAGCGCCATCTGCGCGCGTTTCTCGCGGAAGTTCTGGAGGATCTCGGCTTCGTCACCACCGAATGCGCCAGCGCCGAGGAGCTGCAGAGCGTGCTGACGAGCGGATTGCCCGACCTGATCCTGCTCGGCATCGCTGCCGACGGCATCGAGCCCGGAAAATTTCTGGAGACGCTGGTGCGCGAGGCCTTTGACGGAAAGGTTCTGACGGTGGGCGCCCGCGAGTCGATCATCGTCAGGGCGGTGCAGCAGGTCGGCGAGGAATACGGCCTCAAGATGCTGCCGCCGCTGACCACGCCCTTTGCCGCGGAGACGCTGCGCGACCGCGTCGCGATGCTATTGCCGGAGGAGCCGGCGCCGAGCCCGGCCGTGCATGTCGGCGAGGCCCTGCACGCTGGCTGGCTCGAGCTCTGGTACCAGCCCAAGATCGACGCGCGCACGCTGATCCGCAATAGCGCAGAGGCGTTGGTGCGGATGCGGCATCCGACCTGGGGCGTGGTGCCGCCGGCCTATTTCATCCCCGAAGAGCACGACCCGAATCTGCGCGACCTCTCCGAATTCGTGATCGAGCGCGCCATGCAGGACTGGCACTATCTGCTGGAGCAGCAGAGCCCGGTCGATCTCGCGATCAATCTGCCGGCGTCGTATCTGAAGGAGCCGCAAGCCGTGGGCGATCTCTGCCGCCGCATGCCGACGCATCCGGCGTTCGGCGGGCTGACGATCGAGATCGACAGCGAGGAGGCGATCCGCGACCTCGATCTCCTGGTCGAGGTCGCCCGCGAACTGCGTCTGCACAATATCGGCCTGTCGATCGACAATCTCGGCGCCAACTGGCCGTCGCTGATGGACCTCGGAAAAATTCCGTTCATCAAGCTGAAGGCCGACCGGCACTTCGTCACCGGCAGCGGCACTGATCGCCTCAAGCGCACGGTGTGCCGCCACATCGTCGAGCTTTCACATGGCTACGGCGTGCACGCCGTCGCCGAGGGCGTCGAGAGCCGCGCCGACCTCGTCGCCGCCAACGAGCTCGGCTTCGACCTCGTGCAGGGTTTTCTGTTCGGCAAGCCGATGCCGCTGAAGAAATTTGCGCGGAGCACGCTGACGCGGACGGTGATAGGGTGATGTCGCGCGCGCGACGGATTACGCCGTTGCCGCGCAACGATCCGTCGTCGAGCGCATGGAGCTCGCCTCACCATTCGGGCTGCGTGCCTCGGCCTGCTCGACGTGAAGCGCGAATCCGGTCGCGCCGGAATGCTCAAGTCCTGCGCGGAGCTGCATGCTCGGAATCAGGTAATCGCCGCCATTCTGGCGTCGGTAAGGAATCGGCGATGTCGTCGCAAGCGTTCGCATCCTCTCGCGCAAACGTTCGGCAGTCGCCTGGAAACCGGCTTCGTCCAGTTTGTCGGCCTTGTAGACAACGAACGGCGGAAGCACGTCATATCCGGGATAATAGAGGACGCCGTGATTGATCGGGAACAGCAGGTCGTCGATCGGCCCGTTGATCCCGCGCGCCGCATAATGCTCCTGCCAGCCGCCGGCCGTCACGATCAGCATCGCGCGTTTGCCCGCTAGTCTGCCTTCGCCGTAACGGTCGCCCCAGCGCTTGTCGCTGTGCTCGCCGACGCCATACGCGAAACCGTAGGCGAACACGCGGTCGACCCAGCCCTTGAGGATGGCCGGCATGCTGAACCACCACAGCGGGAATTGCAGGATCAGGACGTCCGCCCACAGCAGCTTCTCGATCTCGGCCTTGACGTCCGCGGTGAGCGTGCCCGACTCGAACGCCTGCTTGGAGGCGGCGGCCGGCGCCAGCCGCGCGTCCTGTGGCAGCAGCGGAAAGTCGGCGCGGCCGACCTCGGATGTCCATCCGTGGGCGTAAAGGTCTGACACCCGCACCTCGTGTCCCTCAGCCTCGAGTTCTCTGACGGCGACATCGCGGAGCGAGCCGTTGAGGGAGCGCGGTTCGGGATGAGCGAAGACGATCAACACTTTCATGATCAGCACCTTGGTTGACGATTGCGAGCAGCAGGTAGCGCCTCCGACTGCAATCCGGTAGTTGTCGCCAATGGATAGGATCATGCCGAAATATGGATAGATCGGACGTGACGCTCGAACGCATGCGCAGCTTCGTGCGGGTCGCCGAGCGCGGAAGCCTGTCCGCGGTCGCCCGCGAGCTTGGTCTCGGCCAGTCGACGGTGACGCGGCACCTTCGGGAACTGGAGCAGGCCGTCGGCGTGCCGCTGCTCACGCGGACCACGCGCAGCGTGACGATGACGGAGGAGGGGCGCCGCTACTACGCCGACTGCGTGCAGATCCTCCGCCTGGTCGAACTGGCGGGTGACGAGGCGCGCAGCACGCGCGGCGCGCCGGCCGGAACGGTGCGCGTCTCCTGCACCGCGGCCTTCGGCGTGCTCCACGTCAGTCGTTTGGTTTTCGCGTTCCAGGACCGCTATCCGGACGTGGCGGTTGATCTCAGCCTGACCGACGAGCGGATCGACCTTGTGCGGGAAGGTGTCGATATCGCCCTGCGTCTGGGGCCGCTCACCGACAGCTCGATGAAGCTCAGGCTGCTTGGCCAGTCGCGGCGGGTGCTTGTGGCCGCACCGGACTATCTGGCTTCGCGCGGCAGGCCCACGCGCCCGCAGGATCTCGCCAGCCACGAGGGTGTCAGGATGTCGAACATCGCCGGCAGCGACGTGCTCGTGCTGCACGGGCGCCGCGGCGGCCGTCATGTGGTCCCGTTCGCAGGGCGGCTGCGGGTGGATCACGGGCTTGCCGCACGCGAGGCGCTCGCGGCCGGTCGTGGCATTGCGCCGGCCCATCTTTGGCTCGTCGACGACCTTCTTGCCTCCGGCCAACTCGAGCGCGTGCTTCAAGACTACGCGCCGCCTTCCGTTCCGTTCAACATGCTGATCGTCCCGGAGCGGTCCGGCATCGCGCGGGTACGGCTGCTGATCGATTTTCTCGCCAAGGGAATCGCGCAGCTGCCGGGGATTGAAAAGCCGCAACCGGGCAAGACGTAAGGCCAGATCCATTCGGCCTCAGGCAAACCGCCGCGCGAAGAACACGCAGGCGACCACCAACGCGGTCGCGACGATCATGCTCCAGGCGACCGGTTCGTGCAGAAGCAGGCCGGCAAGCGCGAGGCCGAAGAACGGCTGGAGCTGCTGCAACTGGCCGACACGGGCGATGCCGCCGATCGCGAGCCCGCGATACCAGAAGATGAAGCCGACGAACATGCTGAACACCGAGACGTAGGCGAGCCCGATCCAGGCGGGCACGCTGATGCAGCTCCATGCCGAGGGCCAGGTTAGAATCGCGACCGGCAGCATCAGCGGCAGCGACAGCAGCAGCGCCCAGGAGATCACCTGCCAGCCGCCGAGCCGGCGCGACAGCGCGGCGCCTTCGGCATAGCCGAGCCCGCACAGCACGATCGCCGCGACCATCAGCAGATCGCCGGCGAGCGATGCGGTGCCGTCGTTGGACAGCGCAAAGCCCGCGACGGTGGCGCTGCCCAGAACCGCGAACAGCCAGAACATCGGCTGCGGCCAACCTCCGCCGCGCAGCACGCCGAAGACCGCGGTCGACAGCGGCAAGAGCCCGATGAAGACGATCGAATGCGCCGAGGTGATGTGCTGGAGCGCAAGCGCCGTCAGCAAGGGAAAACCGACCACGACGCCGATGGCGACGATCGCGAGCGAGAGGAGATCCTTGCGCTGCGGCCGCGCCTGACGGAGCAGGCCGAGCACCGCCACGCCGATCAACGCCGCGATGACCGCGCGCACCGAGGTCAGGAACAGCGCGGAGAACCCGCCGACCGCCACGCGCGTCGCCGGCAGCGAGCCGCTGAAGATGATGACGCCAAGAAGCCCGTTGCTCCAGCCGCTGCCGGAAGATTGCATGTCCGTCTCGTGTGGTGGGTGGTGGTCCGATCTGGAGGCGCCAGCCGGGGTGGCGTGACGATTACCTGTAAGCCTTCCAAGGCCCAACAACAAAAAGCGCGAAAACAACCCCATGCACAGTAGCCGGGGACTGCAAGATCAATGACTTACACGGGGCCGGAATCGTCCGACTGGGCGACACTTAATTCGCCTTGATGCCCGCTTCACTGATTAGCTTGCCCCATTTCGCACTTTCGCTTTGGATGAAACGGCTGAACTGCTGGGGCGAGGTCGGTGCAGGCTCTGCGCCAAGCGTCCGGATCTTCTCGACCACCGACGGATCCTTCAGGGCTTTTCCGAAAGCTTCGTTCAACCGGCCGACGATATCGGCTGGCGTGCCGGCCGGAGCAACCAGCCCGAACCAGCCGACGGATTCGAAACCCGCAATACCGCTCTCGGCGAGTGTCGGCACATCGGGCAAGGACGACAGACGCTGCGCAGACGACACACCGATGGCGTTGAGCTTGCCTTCGAGGATCAGTTGCCTCGATGCGGGGATATCCAGTACCGCGAAGGGGACATGGCCTGCGAGAACGTCGACCGTCGCCGGTGCGGTCCCGCGATAGGGGACCAGCTCCATGGCGATCCCGGTCTTCTGCGTGAACAGTGCTGCGGTCAAGTGCATGGCCGTCGAATTGCCGCCATGCCCGATCGACAACGCGCCCGGCTTGGCCTTGGCAAGCGCGATCGCCTCCGCCGTCGTGTGCGCCGGCACGTCCGCCGAGGCGACGAGCACGAAGGGAATTTTCGCGAGCAGGGTGATCGGCGCAAGATCCTTCGGATCGAACGGCATCGACGAATTGAGGTGCGGATTGACCGTCAGGCTGCCTGCCGGCGCGACGCCGAGCGTATAGCCATCAGGCTTGGCCTGTGCCACGGCAGCCATGCCGATGTTGCCTCCAGCACCCGCGCGGTTCTCGATCACGAGACCCTGCTTGAGCTCGGCGGTGACCAGCGGTTCGAGCGCGCGGATGACGGTATCGGCGCTGCCGCCGGGCGGAAAGGTCACGATGATCTTGATCAATTGCTCGGGATAGGCCGCTCGGCCCGCCTCCAGCGGCAGCACGGCGAAACTCGCGGCCGTCAGCACGGCCAAAATGCGGCGGCTTGCAACGTGAAACACGTTTCCCTCCCCGGTACGTTCTTGTTTGTGAACCACGCCTTGGTGAACCACCTCCCGGCGGACTTCGCCGCGAGACCGTCGGCTTCAAATCGCCTTACGCCGAAGCGCCGATGATGCGCGTCAGCAAGCCTTGTGGGTCCGCGGGCGCGGCCTGCCCGCGCCAGGCGATGTGCTGATCGGGCCGAGCCAGCACCAGCTTCTCGGCATACGCGCCGTTCGCTTCGTCCGGCGCGATGTCGAGCAGCGCGAGCGGAATGCCGCGCTGCTCTGCGGCAGACTTCAATAGCGCCACATCGATCGCCGGATCGAACCGCAGCAAAGTGTAGCCGGCGCCGAAGGCATCGTAGAGCGATCGTCCGTCCCGCAGAAACAGGTGCGGCGCGCGAGCGCCGGGCACGGTGGAGGGCGTGAAGCTGCCCATCGCGTAGGCCGGCGGCGTCTCGCCGTCATAGGCAATGATCGGCGAGGCATCGTAATAGTAGCCGAAGTTCAATCCGGCACAGCAATATTGCTGCACGTTGAGATCGTAGGCCGCCTTGGCCAGCGCTGCACGCGCGGCGTGGCCGCGCGGCGTGTCGTCCTCGATCTCCGCGGAGACGCCGCCACGCTGCGCCATCATCTTCATCGCATGGTCCATGGCAAAGCGCGACACCTGTTCGGTGATGGGCTGACGCTCCGCCTCGTAGGCATCGAGGATCGAAGCCGGCGCCCACCCGTTCAGATGCGCCGCCACCTGCCAGCACAGGTCGACGGCGTCCGCAATGCCCGCATTCATGCCGTAGCCCGCATACGGCATCCACAGATGCGCGGCGTCGCCGCAGATGAAGACCCTGCGGTCGCGGAAGCGATCGGCGACAAGTCGACGCCCGACCCAGTCCTCCTTGCTGAGGACGCGGTATTCGAAGCGCTCGTCGACGCCGAGAATGGCGCGGATCGCCCAGTCCCGATCGACCGAATCAAATTCGGGCTCGTCTGGCTTCAGGTGATTGTGGATCAGCCAGCGGTCACGACCGTCGATCGCGACTGTCGTGCCTGAACGTCGCGGGTTGAGCGAGAGCACCATCCAGGCCGGCTTGTGCGCGCCCATCAGCTCCTTGAGCTGCGGCGCTTCGATGAAGGTCGATTGCACGCGCTGGATCACCGGCGTGCCGGACAGGTTGGCACCGATCGATTTGCGAACCAGCGAACGGCTGCCATCGCAACCGATCACAAAGGAAGCCTCGATGCGGAGCGAGCTTCCGCTGTCGAGGTCGCGCGCCAATGCGACCACATGGTCGTCATTCTGCTCGATGTCCGTGATTTCCGTGCGCGCCAGAATGGTGATGCGCGACTGGGCGGCGGCATGGCTGAACAGGATCGGCTCGAGATAGACTTGGTTGATCCGGTGCGGCGGCTCCGGCGTCGGCCACCAGGTATCGGGGCCGCCGGTGGCATTGTAGCGGCGTGCGCGCGAGGGAATGTCGATGCGACACAGCTCGATGCCGGTCGCCGTGGTCCGGTAGGAGCAGTCGTTCGGGAAATCTGCGGGCAGGCCTGCGTCGCGCAGCTTTGCGGCGACGCCGAGCCGGCGGAAGATCTCCATCGAACGCGCCGAGACGTGATTGCATTTGACGCTGGGCGGATCGCCGGCATGGCGGATCTCCGCGACCACGACGTCGATCCCACGGGAAGCCAGATCCATCGCCGCGGTCAATCCGATGGGCCCGGCGCCCACCACCAGCACCTGTGTCCTCATGTTCGTTTCCAATCCCTTGGCGATCGCGGCTTCACCGTCCACGGGATGCATTTTATTGCATGCTCGCTTATGTGATAAGCCGGAAAGAACTCATCAATTCATGAGCTTTGCCTATGAACGTCACCTTGCGGCAATTGCAGGCCTTCACCGGCGTGTACCGCACGCGCAGCATCACGCGGGCCGCGCGCGAGCTGGGGATCACGCAATCGGCGGCGAGCCTGTTGATCCAGCAGCTCGAAGCGCAGCTCGGCGTCAAACTGTTCGATCGCTCCACGCGTTCGGTGCAGCCGACGCTGGCCGCTGACGAGGCAGTTCATGTCGCCGAACGGATGCTGGGCGATGCACTGGGCCTGTCGCGGCGCATGCGCGACCTGGCGCAAGCGCGCGCCGGCCGGGTCGCGTTTCTCGCCTCAGCCGGTACCGCATCGGCGCTGCTGCCCTCGGTGCTCGCAAAATTCCGGGCAGGCTATCCCGACATCGAAATCGACATGCGCGACGTCGCCGCCGACGATCTCGTTCCGCGTCTGATCGCGACGGATGCGGAGTTCGCGATCGGCAGTGTCGAGGGAGAATTCGCGGAGCTCACGATCGAGACGCTGACCCGCGGCCGCCTGAGCGCGATCGGCCGCCGCACCGCCGACTTCGCGGCACGGCGCTCGCTGACATGGGACGAGTTGGCTCAGATGCCGACGATCGCGATGCGGGGCGAGACGCGGATTCGCATGCAGATCGATCAGGCGCTGGGCACCCAGGGCAAGCACCTCAACCCAACCTATGAAGTGACGCTGATCAACACCGCGCTCGCCATGACGGCGCAGGGCCTCGGCCTCGCGATCCTTCCTGCGACGATGCTGCCGGCAGATCAATTTCCGACTCTGATCGCAAAGCCGCTGATACGCCCGGCCATTACCCGCCCGGTGTCGCTGCTGCAGCGCCAGGGTCGGACGTTGTCCCCGGCCGCGCAGGCGTTTGTGGCGACGGCGCGGACGGTGCTGGCGGAGCGAGGGCCCGCAAGATCGGACTGATCTGCCGCGCTTTCTGGAATCCGTTTTATTGTGGCGGATGATATTGGCGGAGAGGGAGGGATTCGAACCCCCGATAGGCTTGCACCTATGCCGCATTTCGAGTGCGGTGCATTCGACCACTCTGCCACCTCTCCTGAAGGCGCCAAGTAAGGAGCAGGGCCCCTGTGGTTCGGGCGTTAATAGGCGAGGATGGCGGGCCAGACAAGGCTTGCGAGCGCGAAAATCCGCTGCCTGTTTCGACCCGGCCGCCCCTTCCCGGCACGAACGCGAGGGAAAGGCGGCCCCATTGCCGGTTTGACGCGTATTTGTCGGGCGCGAGGTGGAGTCCGATTCGCGACCCCAATGCGGAGACACCCTCTCCCCCGCCCTCCCCCGCAGGCGGGGGAGGGAGCGCACCACCGGTTGGGGCGGGCACTGAGATTCATCGCATGTTCGAAAAAAAGGGTGGGACCGCCAGACGCGGTAAACACTGGCGGTCCCGTGCCGCTCATTAAAATACTGGCTGGGAAGGGCGGCTTCGCCGGCCAGGTGAGGCGACGGTTCCACCGTAGCGTGTAACCCGTGCACCGCAACGCAATCCGTTTCTTAACCTAACCAGACAAGGTTACTCCTTGTCATTCTTTGTCATTCTTTGCCTTTTTTCTTCCCGTTCTCCGTGGACTCCCGGTCTTTGCCATTATCTTTGTCTTTGCCGTTGTCCTTGCGGCGATTGGTGAAGCGGGCATTGCCCAGCCCGGTGCCGATGGTGAGCACGCCCCAGCGATCGACGTCCTGCATGAACGGCACCTCGGAGAGGCCCTGAACCACGCCGTCATTGTGCATCAGGATCGCGGTATCGTGCTCGCCGATGGAAGGGATGCCCTCGAGCAGGCTCGCCGGCAGGTTGAATTTGCTGCTCTCCCAATTGCCCGGCAGGTTTTGCGCGCCTTTCTCGATGGAGCCGTCGGCGTTGATCACGCCGGGACAGGCAATGCCGATGAACGGCGCCAGCTTGTAGCCTTCTTTTTCGGCCTCGGTGATCAGCCCCTTCAGCATCTTGGTGAGCCGCTTCACCGCGCCTTCGCGCGTCGGCTCGTCGTCGGCATGGCGCCACAGCTCGGACTTCACGACCTTGGCTTTCGACAGGTCTTTTGCCTTTTTCCAGCTGGTCTCGACCAGGCCGCAGCGGATGTTGGTGCCGCCGATATCGACGGCGAGGATGCTGTCATGGGCCTCGAAGATCCAGGACGGCGCCAGATGCAGCGCGCCGATCAGGCCGGCTTCATCGGGGTGATGGCGGATCGGCATCATGTCGATCTTGAAGTCCTCGGATTTGAGGATGATCTCCGCGCGCGCGATCGCGAGCTCGCCAAGCCGGGAATCGCGGAAACCGCCGCCGACCACGATGCGCTCGGTCTTGGCCCAGGCCTTGGACTTGAGGAAACGCCGGGTGACATAGGCGAGCTCCTGGGCAAAGTCCTCGATCGCGCTGTGCACCAGCGCGGAGGCCTCGGTGTCGTCCCCGATCAGGATGGCATCCAGTGTCTTCTTGCTGATCTCCTCGGACGGCTCCTTGCCGAACGGGTCCTCGCCGGTCTTGCGCAGCGGCTTGCGCCAGCGATCGAGGATCTCGCGAAACGCTCCCTTGCTGGCGCGGTCGCCGAGAAACCCGTCCTCGTCCTTCATCTCGATGTTGAAGCTGTCGATGTCCACCGACGGCAACCGCTCCGCGCCGTGGGTGGCGATGCCCGTCGTCGTCTTGACCAGCTCGTCTGTTGCCATGGTAAGCCCCTTGCCCGTCTGACTGAATTCGCGGGGACAACGGCGGGGGAACCTGTTGGTTGCCGCGCGGGCCGAAATTCGCCTGCGGGGCCGGATCGGGCCCAAATGCTTCAAATCCGGGCCGTTTTCGCCGGCTTTTCCTTGACTCCGTACTGTCAGCGGCTATAAATCCCGCGACCGGCGCGGGGCGTTTCTCGCGCCGCTTGTTTTTGCGTGGGTTTTCAAAGGGATAACTCCCGCCCGCACGAAACTCGCATAAACCCATAACGACTGACAAAAAGCCGGCCCCGACGATATGTCGCGAGGCCGGGAATGAACACGAAGGAAAACAACGATGTTCGCAGTCATCAAAACCGGCGGCCGGCAGTACCGCGTCGTTCCGGATGATGTCCTGGAAGTAGGCAAGATCGAAGGCGAAGTCGGCTCGATCGTGCAGCTCAATGAAGTTCTCCTGGTCGGCGGCGACACGCCGATCCTGGGTCTGCCCACGGTCGCAGGCGCGTCCGTTGCGGTCGAGGTGCTCGACCACAAGCGCGGTCCCAAGGTCATCGCTTTCAAGAAGCGCCGCCGCAAGAACTCGCGCCGCAAGCGCGGCTATCGCGACGAGATCACCGTGCTGCGCATCTCGGAGATCCTGACGGACGGCGCCAAGCCCACCAAGGGGCCGCGTCCGAAGCGGGAAAAGGTCGTCAAGGAAACGACCACCGAAGAGGCCGCCGCATAATTTGATCACGCGCCATCACGAATTGATGCGTGAGAAATTGTGAAATGATTCCGTCAAGGAATTGATCTAGACATACGTAGAATTTCGGAGACGAGCCATGGCTCACAAAAAAGCAGGCGGTTCATCGCGCAACGGTCGCGATTCCAAGGGCAAGCGCCTCGGTATCAAGGCGTTCGGCGGGGAAGTTGTGATTCCCGGCAACATCATTGCGCGTCAGCGCGGCACCACCTGGCATCCCGGCCTTAATGTCGGCATGGGCACGGACCACACCTTGTTCGCCAAGGTCGAGGGTCGCGTAACGTTCCAGGCCAAAGCCAACGGCCGCACCTTCATCTCGGTGCTCCCGCTCGCAGAGGCGGCTGAATAGACGGTGGATCAAATTTGGAGTCCGCCGGGTCCCAGACCGAACCGGCGGAGTCCTTGAGATCACAGAGATCGAAGGCTCCAGGGGAGGCGGGAAACCGGCCTCCCCTTTCGTTTGCGTGCTCATTTTTCACTGAGTGACTTCGACGGAGCCGGACATGTTGCAGGACTTTTCGAGCGTGACCTTGCGGGAGGCGAGACCCAGCGTCGTCGCCACCGAGCGGCTGACCTTGCGGCGGCCGACCCTCGCCGACGTCAGGACCATCGCCCTCCTCGCCAACGACCGCCGTGTCGCCGAAAACACAAGGCGCCTCCCGCATCCCTATTCGCAGGACGACGCCGTCGCCTTCATCCGCGCCACCGCTGCGCCCGGCAGCGAGACCGTGTTCCTGATCGAGCATGACAGCGGCCCCGTCGGCGTGGTCGGCATCGACCGCTCGACGCCCGACAATGCGGAGCTCGGCTATTGGCTCGGCGTCGAGCATTGGGGCCGGGGCTTCGCCACCGAGGCCGCGCGCGGCGCAATCGACTTCTTCTTCGAGGAGTTCGAGGACGATCATCTCTATGCGGGCGCGCGCGTCACCAACCCGGCGTCGCGCAACGTGCTGGAGAAGTGCGGCTTCCAGTGGAGCGGCGTCCAGCTGCATCGCTTCCTGGCGCTGGGCTCGTCCACGCCCGTCGACTGCTTCCGCCTGTCACGCAGTGTGTGGGCGTCGCTGAAGAGCTGGAGCAGTGCGCGGAGGGTGAGGTAGGCGGAGGCGGCGCTACACTCTCAGTGTCGTCCCGGCGAAGGCCGGGACCATAACCCCGAAGCCGAATTTTGCGAAGGCTCCCACTCCGAGTCTTCGCAAAACTGCACCCTGTGGGTATGGGGTCCCGGCCTGCGCCGGGACGACAGCGTGGTTGGAATTACGCCGGCGGATTCACATCCACGTCCCCGCGCCCCAGATCGCGCTCACGCAGATAGATGTAGAACCCGGCGCCGATGATGATGGCGGCGCCGACGATGGTGGCGATTTCGGGCACGTCGCCGAACACGACGAAGCCGAAGATCACCGCCCAGACGATCATCGAATATTGATAGGGCACGACGACGCTGGCCGGCGCGAGCTTAAGCGAGCGGTTGACGCAGAACAGCGCCGTGACCGAGACGCATCCCGCCAGCGCGAAGATCACGAGGCTGCCCGGTGTCGGCGGCACCCAGTGGAACGCCGACAGCACCGCACCCAGCAAGAACGTGCCGACGAATTGCGACGACGCCATCACGATATCGGGCGTCTTGCGCAGGCTGCGCGTGATCAGCATCAGCGTTGCGAAGGAAAGACTGCCGCCAAGCGCGATCAGCGCCGGCAGGCTCACCGTCTGTGCCGACGGCCGCAGCGCGATCAGCACGCCGCAGAAGCCGATCAGGATCGCCGTCCAGCGCCGCCAGCCGACCTTCTCGCCGAGAAAGATCGCCGACATCGCGGTGACGAAAATGGGCCCGGCGAGATAATAGGTGATGACGTCGGCGAGCGGCAGGTAGACCGTCGCAAGGAAGAAGGCCGCCACTTCCAGCGTCGACAGCACGACGCGAAAGAGCTGGAGGCCCGGCCGCTCCAGCTGCAGGAACTGGTGACGCTGCCGCCAGACCAGCGGCGATAGCAGCAGCAGCGCTGCGCAGGCGCGCAGGAACAGCAGCTGCCCCACCGAATAAGTCCCGACCAGGAACTTGCCCATGGCGTCGCCGAACGAGAACATGAAGATCGACAGCACCATGAGTGCGATCCCGGCGAGGCGCGCCGAGCGTTCGTCATAGGCCGAGAGATTCTTGAAGAGGGGCATTGCTGTCGTTCGTGGAAACTCGTCATTGCGAGGAGCTCTTGCGACGAAGCAATCCAGACTGTTGCCGCGGCGACAGTCTGGATTGCTTCGCTTCGCTCGCAATGACGAGCGGAGAGAGCGTCGGAACGGCGACCGGAGTCGCTTGCGGTCGTTTTAATGACGTGAGCGCCCGCGACAAGGCCATGCAAGACGAATTGAACGGATTGCCGCACTCTTCGCGTCGCGGTAGCGATAGGCTGCCCACGAACGAAAGAGCCAGGAAGAGAGCCAGGACATGACCGACTTCGACCCGGCCCGGCATCGCATGATCCCCGCGCAACGCTGGTTTGAGGATTTCGAGGTCGGCGAACGCTTCGTGCTGCCGAGCCGCACGCAGACGACGGCCGTGTTCACGGCGTTCCAGACCGCGAGCGGCGACACCCATCCGGTGCATTACGACGTGGAGTATTGCCGCAGCCGCGGCATGCCGCATCTGCTCGCCCAAGGTTTCCAGACGCTGATCCACACCGCACCCGGCGCGGGCCTGTTTCCGTTCATGGTCGAGGACTCCCTGGTCGGCTTCCTCGAGCAATCCAGCCGGTTCCTCAAACCGGTGTTCGCCGACGACACAATCTATCCCGCGCTCGAGGTCATCGAGCTGGTGCCGGGACGCTCGACCGGCGCGGTGACGCTCAAAAGCACCGTGTTCAACCAGCGCAAGGAGCTGGTGCTGGAGGGCACGCAGAAATTCCTGATCCGGCGCCGGCCCCTCTGACGTCATCCTGTGGTTAAGCAAGGCCACAAATCGCCGGGTTTCGGCCGATTTGCGGGCCTATCCGGGTTGCCGCGCGGGACCGGCTGGCCTACCTATGGCCCATGAAATTCCTTGACGAAGCAAAGGTCTATATCCGCTCCGGCGACGGCGGAAACGGCTGCGTGGCGTTCCGCCGCGAAAAATTCATTGAATTCGGCGGTCCCTCCGGCGGCAATGGCGGCCGCGGCGGCAATGTCATCATCGAGGTCGCAGACGGCCTGAACACGCTGATCGACTATCGCTACCAGCAGCACTTCAAGGCCCAGAAGGGCGAGAACGGCTCGGGGTCGGACCGCCACGGCGCCAATGGCAAGTCGATCGTGCTGAAGGTCCCCTTGGGCACGCAGATCTTCGATGAAGATCGCGAGACCATGATCCACGATTTCACCACTGTCGGCGAAAAATTCGTGCTGGCCGAAGGCGGCAATGGCGGCTTCGGCAACGCGCATTTCAAGACCTCGACCAACCGCGCGCCGCGCAATGCCAATCCCGGCCAGCCCGGCGAGGAGCGCTGGATCTGGCTGCGGCTGAAGCTGATCGCGGATGCCGGCCTCGTCGGCCTGCCCAATGCCGGCAAATCGACCTTCCTCGCCAAGGTCAGCGCGGCCAAGCCGAAGATCGCCGACTATCCATTCACCACGTTGCATCCGCAGCTCGGCGTCGTGAATGCCGACGGCCGCGAGTTCGTGCTGGCTGATATCCCCGGCCTGATCGAGGGCGCGCATGAAGGCGTCGGTCTCGGCGACCGCTTCCTCGCCCATGTCGAGCGCTGCCGCGTGCTGCTGCATCTCATCGACGCGACCTGCGAGCACGCCGGCAAGGCCTACAAGACGGTGCGAACCGAGCTGGACGCCTATGCCGGGCAGCTCACCGACAAGATCGAGATCGTCGCGCTGAACAAGATCGACGCGGTCGAGCCGGACGAGTTGAAGAAGCAGAAGGACCGGCTGAAGCGCGCCGCCAAGAAGACCCCGCTGCTGCTCTCCGCCGCCACCGGCGATGGCGTGCAGGAAGCGCTGCGCGCGTTGGCGGATGTGATCGGCGAGAGCCCGGTCTCGGCGAAAGCCAAGAGCGCGGCCGAAGCGGAGCCTTGGTCGGTTTGAACAATCCGGCTTGAAGACCCTCATGGTGAGGAGCGCGGAACGCGCGTCTCGAACCATGAAGGCCCGGCTCTCGCCCGTGGCCATCCTTCGAGACGCCCGCTTGTCGCGGGCTCCTCAGGATGAGGTTCGTTGCTTGTGACGCAGCGGAATCGGACCCCCTGCTTGTCTTCGCGCCCTCGATAGCGCAGCATCGGCCAATCAAGAAACGGCAGGGATGATTCATGGCGCGCGCGAAGAACGTTCTCTGGATCATGTGCGACCAGCTTCGCTATGACTATCTCGGCTGCACCGGCCATCCCACGCTGAAGACGCCGAACATCGATGCCATGGCGAAGCGCGGCGTGCTGTTCAGCAAGGCCTATGTGCAGTCGCCGATCTGCGGCCCGTCGCGCATGTCGTTCTACACCGGGCGCTACATGCGTTCGCACGGCTCGCACTGGAACGGCTGGCCGTTGCGCGTCGGCGAGCCCACCCTCGGCGATCACCTCAACAAGCTCGGCGTGCGCAACGTGCTGGTCGGCAAGACCCACATGGCGCCCGATCTCGAAGGCATGAAGGCGCTCGGCATCCCGCCGGAATCGATGATCGGCGTGCACGTCGCCGAATGCGGGTTCGAGCCCTATGAGCGCGACGACGGCCTGCATCCCACGGGACGGCCACGTCCGAAATACGACGAGTATCTGCGCCAGCAGGGTTTTGATGCGCCCAATCCCTGGGAGCATTGGGCCAATTCCGGCGCGGCCGAGGACGGCTCGCTCCAGAACGGCTGGCTGCTCGTGCATGCCGACAAGGCCGCGCGCGTGCCGGACGAGCATTCCGAGACGCCCTACATGACGCGCCGCGCGATGGACTTCATCAGCGAGGCCGCGACCGGCGGCAGGCCGTGGTGCCTGCATCTGTCCTACATCAAGCCGCACTGGCCCTACATCGCGCCCGAACCCTACGCCAGCATGTATTCGACATCCGATATGATTCCGGCGATCCGCTCCGAGCGCGAGCGCCAGAATCCGCATCCGGTGTTCGGCGCCTATATGGACATGCGCTACTCCCGCAACATGGCGCGCGACGATGCCCGCGAGAAGGTGATCCCGACCTATATGGGCCTGATCACCCAGATCGACGACCAGATGGGCGTGCTGATGAAGTTTCTGGAGGAGCGCGGCCTCTCGGACACCACCATGATCGTGTTCACCTCCGATCACGGCGATTATCTCGGCGATCACTGGATGGGCGAGAAGGATCTGTTTCACGAGCAGTCGGCAAAGATCCCGCTCATCATCATCGATCCCTCGAAGGAGACGGATGCGACGCGCGGCACGCGCAACGATGCGCTGGTCGAAGCCATCGATCTCGCGCCGACCTTCGTCGACTATTTCGGCGGCAAGGTGCCGGGCCACATCCTCGAGGGACGCTCGCTGCTGCCGCTGCTGCGCGGCGAGAGCCCGCCGGACTGGCGCAAGGTGGCGTTCTCCGAATACGACTATGTCATGCAGGACGTGCGGCTGAAGCTGAACCAGCCGATCGAACGCTGCCGCCTGTTCATGGTGTTCGACGGCCGCTGGAAATACATCCACGCCTCAGGCTTCCGGCCGATGCTGTATGACCTCGAATCCGATCCGGATGAATTTCTGGATCGCGGCGACGATCCCGATTGCGCCGGCATCAGCGCACGATTGCAGGCTGAGCTGTTCGACTGGGCGCTGCACCCCAACGACCACATCACGACCTCGCGCGAGAAGATCGCGGCCTATGCCGACAACCAGCTCCAGGTGAAGGGCGGGATTTTGATCGGCATCTGGGACGAAGCGGAGCTGGCGTCGATCAAGGACGGCATCGCGCAACGCGCGAAGCTCTAAGACCTCATGGTGAGGAGGCGCGGAGCGCCGTCTCGAACCATGCAGGCCCCGCTGCGGCAGCTCGGCCTTTCATCCTTCGAGACGCGCGCAAGAGCGCGCTCCTCAGGATGAGGGAACAGAGTGAGGCGCCTGGGTCAATTCTCGATCTTGTATCCCGTCGCCTTCACGATCGGTTGCCAGAACGCCGTGTTGGCGGCGAGCTCGTTGGCCAGACCTTCCGCGCTACTGCCGACCGGAATCAGCCCGATCGCGGTGAGCTTCTCCTTCACCTCAGGCTTGGCGAGCGCGGCGCTTGCGGCCGCGCCGAGCTTGCTGGCGAATTCCGGCGGGCTGCCGGCGGGAAGCCACATGCCGTACCAGGCGTCCGCGACGAGATCGATGCCGCTCTCCTTCAAGGTCGGCACCTCCAAAGCAAACGGCGAACGTTCGGCGCTCGCGACCGCGATGATCTTCACGCCCTTGGCGCGATGCTGCGGCAGCGCATCGGCCAAAGTGACGATGCCGAAGGAGATGTGACCGCCGATGATGTCGTTGAGGATGGGCGCACTGCCGCGATAGGGCACGCGCGTCATGGGAATGCCGAGGTCCTTCTCGAGCTTGGAGCCCATGAAATGCGGGATGGTGCCGTTGCTCGGCACGCCGAACGATGCCTTGTCCGGATGCGCCTTCAGCCAGGCGACGAATCCCTTGAAATCCGCGGCATCGATCGTCGGACTGATCACGACGGCGAACTCAAACCGCGCCAGCAGCGAGACCGGGACGAAATCTCTTGCGGTGTCGAAGCTCGGGGTCGTCTCCACCATCGGCAGCAGGTACATCGTGGGCCCGGTCGTCACCAGCACCATGCTGCCGTCGGGGCTGCCCCCCTTCACCGCCTTGATGCCGATCAGGCCGTCACCGCCGGTGCGGTTCTCGACCACGACGGTCCGCTGCAGCGTCGGCGCCATCTCCTGTGCGATCAGCCGGCACAGCGTGTCGCCACCCGCTCCCGCCGCGAACGGGAAGATCATTTTTGTCAGCCCGGTCTGTGCTTGCGAACCGCCCACCTGCGCCAACAACGGCAACCCGAGGCATCCGGCGATGAAGTTGCGGCGATCCATTGGTTTCCTCTTTGAGCCCATTATGGTTGGCGACAGTTAGAGCCAGACGAGCGTTCCGGACAAGCGCCGTTTACCGGGCCTGCCGCCTTGCGCCGGCCATCGTCCTGCTGCAAAAGCAGGCCTTACCGGCGCCGCTCTCCAGCACATAAACACATGGCCAGCCCCGAACTCAGTCAATTCCGCCGCATCGTCGTCAAGGTCGGCTCCGCGCTGCTGGTCGATTCCGACAAGGGCGAGGTGCGGGCGTCCTGGCTTGCCGCGCTCGCCGACGACATGGCCAAGCTGCATCGCGAGGGACGTGACGTTCTCGTCGTCTCCTCCGGCTCGATCGCGCTCGGCCGCAGCCGCCTGAAATTGCCGCGCGGCCCGCTGAAGCTGGAGGAGAGCCAGGCGGCCGCCGCCGTCGGTCAGATCGCGCTGGCGCGGATCTGGTCGGAGGTCCTTGGCGCCCACGGCATCGGCGCCGGCCAGATCCTGGTGACACTGCAGGACACCGAGGAGCGCCGCCGCTATCTCAACGCGCGCTCCACCATCGGCAAGCTGCTGGAGTGGCGCGCGATCCCCGTGATCAACGAGAACGACACGGTCGCGACCAACGAGATCCGCTACGGCGACAATGACCGCCTCGCCGCGCGCGTCGCCACCATGGCGAGCGCGGACCTGCTGGTGCTGTTGTCCGACATCGACGGGCTCTACGACGCCCCGCCGAAGAACAACCCGAACGCCAAGCTCATTCCGGTCGTCGACAGCATCTCCTCGGAGATCGAGGCCGTTGCAGGCGACGCCGAATCCGAGCTCTCGCGCGGCGGCATGCGCACCAAGGTCGAAGCCGCAAAAATCGCGACCACCGGCGGCACGCATATGCTGATCGCCTCGGGCAAGATCGAGCATCCGCTTCAGGCGATCGCCGATGGCGGCCGCTGCACCTGGTTCCTGACGCCGGCCAATCCCATCACGTCGCGAAAACGCTGGATCGCAGGCTCGCTGGAGCCGAAAGGCACGCTGACGATCGACGCCGGCGCGGTCGCGGCGCTGCGCGCGGGCGCCAGCCTGCTGCCGGCCGGCGTGATCAAGGTCGAGGGCCAGTTCGCCCGCGGCGACGCCGTGATCGTGCGCGGCCCCGACACCAGCGAGGTCGGCCGCGGCCTGATCGCCTACGACGCCGACGATGCCGAGCGGATCAAGGGCCGCTCCTCCCCCGATGTGATGGCCATCCTCGGCATCAGCGGGCGGGCGGAGATGATCCACCGGGATGATCTGGTGGTGGGCGGGTAACGCTCGGCAGGCGCCCAAACCGTCATGCCCGGGCTTGTCCCGGGCATCCACGTTCTTTGGACCGCGTGGCAATCCGTGGATGACCGGGACAAGCCCGGCCATAACGCCGTAGATGGGTCATTGGCCCAGCCGAACCAGCACGTGAAGCCCTGCCATACCCGCCCCGCCCTTCGCAAAAGCGGGATTTCCGTGCTAGGACACCGCCTTAGCAGAAGGTTGAAACTCCCATGGCCGCCCCCCTCAAAGCCGTCGACGGCAATGCCGATCTTCAGGCGCTGATGACCGATCTCGGTACCCGTGCCCGCGCTGCCGCGCGCGTGCTGGGGCTGGCGCCGCCGGAGCAGAAGAACCGGGCGCTCGAGGCCATGGAGCGGGCGATCCGCAACAATGCAGCTGCGATCCTTGCCGCCAATGCCGAGGACGTCACCGAGGCCCGCGCCTCCGGCAATGCCACCTCGTCCTTCATCGACCGCCTGACGCTGACGCCGGCGCGGGTCGAGGGCATGGCCGAGGGCATCGGCATCGTGCGCGGCATCGCCGATCCGGTCGGCATCGTCACCGAGAGCTGGCAGCGGCCGAACGGCATGACCATCGAGCGCGTGCGCGTGCCGCTCGGCGTCGTCGGCGTGATTTTTGAGAGCCGGCCAAACGTTGCGGCGGACGCTGGCGTGCTGTGCCTGAAGTCGGGCAATGCCGTGATCCTCCGCGGCGGCTCCGACAGTTTCCGCTCCTGCCGCGCGATCCATGACTGCCTGGTGCAGGGCCTGCGCGAAGCGGGCCTCCCCGAGGCTGCAATCACGCTGGTGCCGACGCGCGACCGTGCGGCGGTCGGCCAGATGTTGTCGGGGTTGAACGGCGCCGTCGACGTGATCGTGCCGCGCGGAGGCAAGAGCCTCGTCGCGCGCGTCGAGCAGGAAGCGCGCGTGCCGGTGTTCGCGCATCTCGAAGGCGTCAATCACGTCTACGTCGACGGCAGCGCCGACCTCGCCATGGCGAAATCGATCGTGCTCAATGCCAAGATGCGGCGCACCGGCGTCTGCGGTGCCGCCGAGACGCTGCTGGTCGATCGCGCCGCTGCCGGTAAAAATCTCAAGCCGCTGGTCGAGATGCTAATCGAGGCCGGCTGCGAAGTGCGCGGCGACGATGCCGTGCAAAAGACCGATGCCCGCGTCAAACCCGCGAGCGCGGACGATTGGGACACCGAATATCTCGATGCGATCATCGCAGCGAAGGTGGTGGACGGCGTCGACGGCGCGATTGCGCATATCCAGAACCACGGCTCGCACCATACCGATGCGATCGTGAGCGCCGATGAGACCGCTGCGAAGAAATTCCTGAGCGAGGTCGATTCCGCGATCGTGCTGCACAACGCCTCGACACAGTTCGCCGACGGCGGCGAGTTCGGCTTCGGCGCCGAGATCGGCATCGCCACCGGCAGATTCCATGCCCGCGGCCCGGTTGGCGCCGAGCAGCTGACGAGCTTCAAATATCGCGTTCACGGCACCGGACAGACGCGGCCGTAGGCGACGCAAGGCGCGGGGCATTGAGCAACAATTTCGTCGCGCCACGTTTCTTCGCGCAGGCCATACCAAGCCACACTTCGGGCATGCGTATCGGCCTGCTCGGCGGCTCGTTCAATCCGCCGCACCAGGCCCATCGCGCGATCAGCCAGTTCGCGCTGAAACGTCTCCAGCTCGATCGCGTGTGGTGGTTGGTGACGCCAGGCAATCCGCTGAAGGAGAACGGCGCGTTGCACGAGCTCGGCGAGCGCATGCAGGCGGCGCGCGACGTGGCGGACGATCCCAGGATCGAGGTCAGCTGTCTCGAATCCGTCATTCGCACGCGCTATACCATCGACACGATCAACACCTTGCGCCGCCGCCTCTCGGGCTTGCGCTTTGTCTGGATCATGGGCGCCGACAACCTCGCTCAATTCCATCGTTGGCAGCACTGGCGGCGCATCGCCGGTCAGGTGCCGATCGCGGTCATCGATCGCCCGCCGCAGAGCTTTCGCGCCCTCGCCTCTCCCGCCGCCCAGGCGCTCAGGCGCTATCGGATGCCGGAGAATGAGGCGCCATTGCTTGCCGATCGGGCCGCCCCGGCCTGGGTATTCCTGACCGGTATGAAGCTGAATCTCTCGTCGACCGGCTTACGGAACCCGGACGGAAGCTGGAAAGGTACGAAGTGAGTCAGATTGTGCGAACGCCATCCGGCCTTCGGGCTCTCTGGCATATTGAAACCCTTAACCCCACATGATGTAGTGTAACCAGTGAGCGCCGGATTCGGCGTTCGCGATACAGTGAAAGGAATGGTCCCTGACCACATCTGTATTGTCCAAGACAGCATCACCCAAGACGGCTTCACCGAAGTCTGTTTTACCCAAGGTTGCCAAGCCGACGCGTAAAACATCGACCAAAGCTGCGGCCTTGAAGGCGCAACCCGACGCCGACAAGACGCTGAGCCTGATCCTCTCCCGCCTCGACGACATGAAGGCGGAAGAGACGGTTACCATCGACCTTCGCGGCAAATCGGCCTACTCCGACTACATGATCGTCACGACCGGCCGGGTGAACCGGCACGTCGGCGCGATCGCGGAGAACGTCGCCAAAGGCCTCAAGGAAAACGGCATCAAGAACATCCACGTCGAGGGCTTGCCCAATTGCGACTGGGTGCTGATCGATTCCGGCGATGTGATCGTGCACGTGTTCAGACCCGAGGTCCGCGAGTTCTACAGTCTCGAGAGATTGTACACGCAGGGCCCAGGGGCGGCGAAGGCGATCTGAGAGGCTGCTGGCCGATTTCGAATCGGCTGACGCGCATGCTAGCGTCGTGCGCGCGCATATCGCGCGCGGTCCAGAAAACGCGACCCTGAACATATCATGCGCATAGCTGTCATTGCGGTGGGCCGGCTGAAGCAGGGCCCCGAACGGGAGCTTGCCGACCGCTATTTCGAGCGGTTCGACGAGGCCGGCCGCAAGCTCGGATTCCGCGAGCTCGCCATCCACGAATTGCCCGAAAGCCGCGCGCGCGATACCGCGACGCGGATGGCCGAAGAGGCCGCGGCGATCTCGGCGCATATTCCCGAAAAATCGGTCCTGGTGGCGCTGGACGAGCGCGGCCAGAATCTGGATTCGACCGTATTCGCACGGCATCTCGGCCGCTGGCGCGACGAGGGTGCCGGTCATACTATCTTCATGATCGGAGGGGCGGACGGACTTTCGCCCGAATTGCGCCGTAAGGCCAAGCTCGCGATCGCGTTCGGCTCTGCGACCTGGCCGCATCAAATGGTCCGCGTCATGCTTCTGGAACAGCTTTATCGGGCCGCCACCATTCTGGCCGGCCACCCCTATCACCGCGCGTGATCCGCGCCACAACGAGCACCTTTGCCTAAAGCGATGCGAGCGCCTGTCCTCAACCTGCTGCTGATCGCCGGCATGACCGGCGCAAGTATTTTGGGCGCAAGCCTTGCGCAAGCTCAGACGCCTGCACCGCAGACTGCGGCCGTCGCGCCCGATGCGATCAAGCAGCGCGAGCAGGAGCTCGAAGCCGCGCGCGCCAGCAAGAAGAGCGCGGAGGAAGCGCAGGCCAAGCTCAAGGCCGAGATCACCTCGCTCGGCCAGGACCGCACCCAGCTCAATCAACAGTTGATCGACACCGCCGCCAATGTGCGCACCGTCGAGACCAAGATCGACGAAGCCGAAGCGCGGCTGCGATCGCTGAACGGCCGCGAGCAGGCGATGCGCAGCTCGCTCGATTCGCGCCGCGCCGACATCGTCGAGGTGCTGGCGGCCTTGCAGCGCGCCGGAAGGCGGACGCCGCCGGCGCTGTTGGTACGGCCCGAGGACGCGCTGCAATCGCTGCGCACGGCGATGCTGCTCGGTGCCGTGGTGCCGGAATTGCGCGGGCGCGCCGAGAAGATCGCAAGCGAGCTCGGCGAGCTCGTGGCCTTGCGCAAGACCATCGCGACCGAGCGCGACCAGCTTGCCTCCGACCGCGACAAGGTCCGCAACGACCAGACCCGGCTCGCGGCTCTGGTCGACGAGCGGCAGCGCCAGCAGGCGTCGCGCGAAAAGGACCTCGACGCCGAGAATGCGCGTGCCGTCGCGCTCTCACGACAGGTCGGCGATCTCCAGGGGCTGATCGCCAAGATGGAGCAGGATCTGCAAAGTGCCGCCAAGGCGGCCGAGAAGGCGGCTGAGGCCGCCAAGCAGGCCGAGGCAAAGGCGGCTGCAAACGCAGCCGCCAGCGCCAAGACCGGCCCTGGCGCTTTCAAGGATCGTTCCCGGACCACCCCTGCGATGGCCTTCGCTGCGGCCAAGGGCCTGCTGCCTCTTCCGGTTAACGGTAACAAGATCAGGGATTTCGGCGGTTCGGACGGGCTCGGCGGGGTCCAGAAGGGCATTTCGCTGGCGACCCGGCCCGGCTCCCAGGTCACGACGCCGTGTGATGGCTGGGTCGTCTATGCCGGCCCCTTCCGCAGCTATGGACAACTCTTGATCCTCAATGCCGGGGGCGGGTATCATGTGCTGATCGCCGGGATGGAGCGCATTTCGGTCAACATCGGTCAGTTTGTGCTCACGGGGGAGCCTGTCGCGACCATGGGGTCGACTTCTCAAGTCGCCTCCATTCTCGCCACGAACGCGAGTCAACCTGTGCTCTATGTCGAGTTCCGCAAAGACGGCACTCCAATCGATCCAGGCCCATGGTGGGCCGCAAATGAAGGCGAGAAGGTTCGCGGATGATGCGCAAGACTTCAGTTATCCTCCTCAGCGCGGCCACCGGTGCGGCGCTGACGCTGTTCGTGACGCAACCGCGCGCAGTCTTCATGGGCTCCAGCGCGCGAGCCGCCACCGCGGACACCTATCGCCAGCTCAATTTGTTCGGCGACGTCTTCGAGCGCGTGCGCTCGGACTATGTCGAGAAGCCCGACGACACCAAGCTGATCGAATCCGCGATCAGCGGCATGCTCACCGGTCTCGATCCGCATTCGAGCTACATGGACGCCAAGAGCTTCCGCGACATGCAGGTGCAGACCCGCGGTGAGTTCGGCGGCCTCGGCATCGAAGTCACGATGGAAGACGGCCTGATCAAGGTGGTCTCCCCGATCGACGACACCCCGGCCTCGCGGGCCGGCGTCATGGCCAACGACATCATCACCAATCTCGACGACGAGGCGGTGCAGGGCCTGACCCTGAACCAGGCGGTCGAGAAGATGCGCGGCCCCGTCAACACCAAGATCAAGCTCAAGATCATCCGCAAGGGCCAGGACAATCCGATCGACGTCACGCTGGTGCGCGACAATATCCGCGTCCGCTCGGTGCGCGCCCGCATCGAGGCCGACGACATCGCCTATATCCGCATCACCACCTTCAACGAGCAGACCACCGAAGGCCTGAAGCGCGAGGTCGCCAACCTCTCGAATCAGATCGGCGACAAGCTGAAGGGCTACGTCATCGACCTCCGCAACAACCCGGGCGGCCTGCTCGAGGAAGCGGTCACCGTCTCCGACTCCTTCCTGGAGAAGGGCGAGATCGTCTCGACCCGCGGCCGCAATGCCGAGGAGACCCAGCGCCGGACCGCGCATACGGGCGACCTCACCAAGGGCAAGCCGGTCATCGTGCTGGTCAATGGCGGCTCGGCTTCGGCGTCGGAGATCGTCGCCGGCGCGCTGCAGGACCACAAGCGCGCGACCATCGTCGGCACGCGTTCGTTCGGCAAGGGCTCGGTGCAGACCATCATTCCGCTCGGCTCCGGCAACGGCGCGCTGCGTCTGACCACGGCGCGCTACTACACGCCGTCGGGCAAGTCGATCCAGGCCAAGGGCATCGTGCCCGACATCGAAGTGCTGCAGGACGTGCCGGACGAGCTGAAGTCGCGCACCGACACCAAGGGCGAAGCTTCGCTGCGCGGCCATCTCAAGAACGACGGCGACGAGAAGACCGGCTCGCAGTCCTACGTTCCGCCGGACGCCAAGGACGACAAGGCGCTCAAGCTCGCCGACGATTTGCTCCACGGCATCAAGAACAGCGCCTCCGCGGCGCCCACCCCGGGCGGCGACAAGGCCACGACCGACAAGCCCAAAGCGGCGAACTAAGTCGGCGCATCGCGATCTGACGAAAAGGGCGGCTCCCGGAGCCGCCCTTTTTGCTTGGAACTCCTGATATCCCCGGCCTATCCCGGCCTGCCGCCGCTTGACCCCGGCGTGGTATCGTCATCTCGAGTGATTCGGGATCGCGCATGACTGAAACGGCCGATGATCTGAGCGCCCCGCTCGGACGGGACAAGCCGCGCCGGAAACGCCGGCTGCGGCTGCCGTTCACCGCCATGCAGCTGCTCGCAGTCCTGCTCGGCCTGTTCCTGGTCACCTTTGCCGGCTTCGCCATCTTCAACAAGGATCCGCTCGGCGGCGAGCCGATGACGCGGCTCGCGATCCGCGAGCCCAGTGCCGCAGACAAGGCCGGCGACGACAAGCCGGCCGCCGCCAGCCACGGCCAGGACAGCAAGCAGGAAAGCAAGCACGAGGCCAAGGAGGCACCGAAGCAGGCGGGCGAGCAGAAGACCGTCACCATGATCGACGGTTCCACCGGCACCCGCCACGACGTGGTGATCGGCGGCGATGCCGCCGGCAAGAGCGAGGCGGCCTCAGCCTCCGCACCGCCGCCCGTCATGGCCGGGATCGACACAAAACTCCTCGAGAAATCGCGCTACGGCATGATCCCGGCGATTTCCGGGGATCTGAAGCCGTTCAACGTCTATGCGGCGGATGCCGATCGCGCCAAGGCCGCCAAGATGCCGGTGGTCGCGATCCTGATCGGCGGCCTCGGCGTCGGCGCCGCCAAGACCACCGATGCCATCATGCGGCTGCCACCGGCGGTGACGCTGGCCTTCACGCCTTATGGGTCCGATCCAGGAAAACTCGCCGAGCGCGCCCGCGCCCAGCGCCACGAGATCTTCCTCCAGATTCCGATGGAGCCCTACGACTTCCCAGACAACGATCCGGGACCGCAGACGCTGCTGACCTCGCTGAGTGCCGACCAGAACATGGACCGCCTGTACTGGCATCTGAGCCGGATCCAGGGCTATGCCGGCCTCACCAATTTCATGGGTGCCCGCTTCATCGCAACGGAGCCGGCGATGCAGCCGATCATCCGCGAGGCGGCCAGGCGCGGTCTCGGCTTCTTCGACGACGGCTCCTCGCCCCGCAGCATCGCACCGCAAGCCGCCGGCAGCCTGGCGATGCCGTTCGGCAAGGGCGATATCGCAATCGACGCAGTGCCGACCCCGGCGGAGATCGACCGCGCCCTGACCAAGCTCGAAGCGGCGGCACGCGAGCGCGGCGTGGCCGTAGGCACCGCCTCCGCCCTCCCGGTCTCGATCGAGCGCATTGGCGTCTGGACCAAAACATTGGGCGACCGAGGTATCCTTTTGGTGCCATTGACAACCGCGATGCTGAAATCAAAATCCAGCTAAATCAACGGATTGGTACGGCACAGGCCCGCGGGGCCTGCTTCAGCCTTACCGACGGCATGCGAGAGGTCTGGCGGAATGGCGCGTTACGAGGATCTGCCCTACCGGACCTGCGTCGGCGTGATGTTGCTCAACAAGGACGGACTGGTGTTCATCGGCCGGCGTGCCGGCGGCATCGAGCATGTCGACGACACCCATGTCTGGCAGATGCCGCAGGGCGGCGTCGATCCCGGCGAGGACAATTGGGAGGCCGCCAAGCGCGAGCTCTATGAGGAGACCAGCGTCCGTTCGGTCGAGCGGCTCGGCGAGGTTCCGGACTGGCTCACTTACGACATTCCGCGCACGGTTGCCGGGCGCGCCTGGAAGGGCCGCTACCGCGGCCAGCGCCAGAAATGGTTCGCGGTCCGCTTCACCGGCAAGGACAGCGAGATCAACGTCGAAAAGCCCGGCGGCGGCCACAAGGCCGAGTTCGTGAGCTGGCGCTGGGAACCGATGAAGAACCTGACCGGGCTGATCATCCCGTTCAAGCGTCCGGTCTACGAGCGCGTGGTGAAGGAATTTTCCGCGCTGGCGCAGGATTAGTTCAGGTCGCCATTCTAGCTTGATGCTAATGCATCGCCTGAAATGACGACGAGAGATCCACGCGTGACCCATGAAAAGCCTTACCGTCCCAATGTCGGAATCGCGCTGTTCAATGCCGATGGCCGCGTGCTGATCGGGCATCGCTTCAAGGGCGACGGACCCGAGATCATCCTGCCGGGCCTCGACTGGCAGATGCCGCAGGGCGGCGTCGACGAGGGCGAGGATTTGCGCGATGCCGCGCTGCGCGAGCTCTGGGAAGAGACCAGCGTCAAGAGCGCAACCTATCTCGGCGAGACCGACTGGCTGACTTACGAATTTCCGCCCTATGACGGACCGCAGACGCATCGGCTGGCGAAATTCCGCGGCCAGCGCCAGAAATGGTTCGCGCTGCGCTTCACCGGCAAGGATGACGAGATCGATCCGCTGACGCCGCGCAACGGACAGCCCGCCGAGTTCGACGCCTGGCGCTGGGAGCGGCTCGACCGTGTCCCCGATGTCGTGGTGCCGTTCCGCCGCCACGTCTACAGCGCAGTGGCGCAGCAGTTTGCGCCCTTCGCGAACTAAAAACGCGAAAACAACCCCATGCACAGTAGAACGGGGTTGAAATCATTAGAGAACTTTCGCCGGAAATTTGCGCGAGCCTAATTGATCGGTCCCACCGTGAACGGGCCGATCGCGATGACGTGGCAGTCGCTGTCGCGCTTGGCGCAGTCGGCGAGCGCGGAATTGACGGCGGTCTGCTCGTCCGCGGCCTTGAGGCCGAGGCCCGGCCGGCCCGCGGTGCCGACCGCGACGGCGTTCCAGCCCATGCCGTCGGCGAGCTTGCGCACGACCTCGTCGCGCGCATCTGCGACGATCGACGCGTTGGACGCCGCGTGGAAGAAGCCGGTGATCCTCAGCAGGGTCGGGATCGGCACGACGAAATTCTCGTCGACCGCAACGACCAGGCAAGCGACGCCGGCGATCGCGCCGCACGATTCCAGCGAACGCCGCGCGGCATCGTCGGCGGATGATGCGCCCATCACCATGAAATATTGACCGCCCGGGCCGAGCGCGACCGCGCGGGATTTTGCAGCGGGCACGAACATGTTCTCGAGGCGGACTTTCGCGGGATCGCGCACCATCGGAAAGTCTTTGGAGGCAAAGGCGCGCTCGGTCATGGCATCATGCCGGACGAACGGTTGCGGCGGCATCGGCGGCTTGCCGTGCGTGTAGACGATAGTGTTGCCGACCGCATAGAGCTCGCAGCGCCGCGGCGACTGCGCGGCATCGGCGCGCTTCTGACACTGATCGAGTGCGGCGTTGCGCGCGGCTTCCTCGTTCGGCTGATTCAACGACGCGCCGGTGAACCCGCCGACATTGAGCGCGAACGCCTTGTAGTTGCCGGCAGCGGAATAGTCGCCAGCCAGGTAGTTGCGGATGCGCTCGTTGATGAAGGGGACGCTGTCGGCGGGAAACTTGCCGGCCATCGGCGAAGCGGAGGGTGCCGGCATGGGCATCGGCGCTTTCGCCGCCATGGTGGATGACGGGCTTGGCGCAGTTGATGCGGGGCTTGATGCAGAGCTTGGCGCAATCGCTGCGATCGCCGGCGCCCTGGTCGTCTCGAGCTTGGTGAAATAGAGGAAGCCACCGGCGCCGATGGCGACGACGGAGACGACACCGACCACCAGCGGCCACATCCAGTTCGGCGCGGCCGCAGCCTTCGCCACCTTCTTGATCTGCGGCGTGGCGTAGCTGCCGTCCCCGCGCCGCATTGCCACCATGTAGGCGTGCACCGGCGTCGGGATGTTCTTGACTTCCTGCGCGCCGATATCGGCGAACTGCACCGACAGCTTGTTGGCGACCTGCTCGTGCACGGCGCGGGAGACGCAGATGCCGCCGACCTCGGCGAGGCCCTCGAGCCGGGCGGCGATGTTGACGCCGTCACCGAGCAGATCGCCGTCGCGCTCGACCACGTCGCCGATGGTGATGCCGATGCGGAACGACATCTGCCGGCTCGGCGGATAGGCCATGTTGCGGGTACGCAGGGATTCCTGAATGTCGATCGCGCAACGCACCGCATCGACTGCGCTTGGAAATTCGGCGAGCACGGCATCGCCCGCGGTGTTGAAGATGCGTCCGCCCGCCTTGGCAATGAAATCGTCGACGACCTCGCGATAGGAGGCGAGACGCCGCAGCGTCTCCTCTTCGTCTTCCGCGACCAGTCGTGAATAGCCGGCAATATCGGCTGCGAAAATCGCTGCGATCTTGCGTTTCATTTGCGGCCGGCCCCCGGAACAAAGTTCGCGAGCGCAGAATGGCGCGATTGGCGGCGCGGTGCAACAAAGTTTCAGCGCCCGCCACTTCCGTGACGAGCGCTGAACTTATTCAGGAATTTTCAGTTCGGGCCCCGGCGCGATGCACCGGGGCTTAGTGCATAGCCGTGCTGCTGAGCTGCTGCTGGATGCTCTTGAAGTGGTCGAGCCGCGCGATGGCTTGATCGAGCTCGTTGCCTTCGTGCTCCTTCAATCCCTCTTCCATCTCCGAGATAGTCGCGGCGAACTGGGCGCGATCGAGCTCGGCCAGCGAGGTCGCGACGTCGGCGAGTACCGTCAGGCCCTTGTCGGAAACTTCGGCGATACCGCCGAGCACGATGATCTTCTCGTGCTTGCCGCCGGTGGTCACGGTGAGAATGCCGGGCCGGATCGCGGCCACGACCGGAGCGTGTCCCGCCAGCACGCCGAAATCACCTTCGACGCCGGGGATATCGACCTGGTCGACCTCGCCCGAGAAGGCGAGCTTTTCCGGCGAGACGAGATCGAAGTGGAAGGTGGCCATTGGAAACCTGCGAATGGTGAGTAGCGAATCGCGAATGGAGCGGGAGCAGCGCGACTATTCGCTACTCCCTGCTCGCCCTTCGCAGCTTAGGCCGCCTCGGCCGCCAGCTTCTTGCCCTTCTCGATCGCCTCTTCGATGGTGCCGACCATGTAGAAGGCGGCTTCCGGCAGGTGGTCGTACTTGCCTTCGCAGAGGCCGCGGAAGCCCTTGATGGTGTCCGCGAGATCGACAAACTTGCCGGGCGAGCCGGTGAAGATTTCGGCGACGTGGAACGGCTGCGATAGGAAGCGCTCGATCTTGCGGGCGCGGGCCACCGTCAGCTTGTCCTCTTCCGAAAGCTCGTCCATGCCGAGAATGGCGATGATGTCCTGCAGCGACTTGTAGCGCTGCAGCACCTGCTGGACCTGACGCGCGGTGTCGTAGTGCTCCTGACCGACGACGAGCGGCGAGAGCATGCGCGAGGTCGAGTCGAGCGGATCCACCGCCGGATAGATGCCCTTTTCCGAGATCGCGCGGTTCAACACCGTGGTGGCGTCCAAATGTGCGAACGAGGTCGCGGGCGCCGGGTCGGTCAAGTCGTCGGCCGGAACGTAAATGGCCTGCACCGAGGTGATCGAACCCTTCTGCGTGGTGGTGATGCGCTCCTGCAGCGCGCCCATGTCGGTGGCAAGCGTCGGCTGGTAACCCACGGCGCTCGGGATACGACCGAGCAGCGCCGACACTTCAGAACCGGCCTGGGTGAAGCGGAAGATGTTGTCGACGAAGAACAGCACGTCCTGGCCCTGGTCACGGAAGTGCTCGGCGACGGTCAGACCGGTGAGGCCGACGCGGGCGCGGGCGCCGGGCGGCTCGTTCATCTGGCCGAACACCAGCGCGCATTTCGACTTGACGCTCGGATCCGGATTGTGCGGATCGGCGTTGACCTTGGACTCGATGAATTCGTGATAGAGGTCGTTGCCCTCGCGGGTACGCTCGCCGACGCCGGCGAACACGGAGTAACCACCGTGCGCCTTCGCGACGTTGTTGATCAGCTCCTGAATCAGCACGGTCTTGCCGACGCCGGCGCCGCCGAACAGGCCGATCTTGCCGCCCTTGGCGTAGGGCGCGAGCAAGTCGACGACCTTGATGCCGGTGACGAGAATTTCAGCTTCGGTCGACTGGTCGGTGTAGCTCGGCGCTTCCTGGTGGATGGCGCGCTTGCCTTCGGACTGGATCGGGCCGGCTTCGTCGATCGGTTCGCCGATCACGTTCATGATGCGGCCGAGCGTGCCCGCGCCCACCGGAACCGAGATCGGCTGACCGGTGTCGGTCACTGCCTGGCCGCGGACCAGACCTTCGGTCACGTCCATCGCGATCGTGCGCACGGTGGACTCACCGAGATGCTGCGCAACTTCCAGCACGAGGCGGATGTTGCCGTTCTTGGTTTCCAACGAATTCAGAATGGCCGGCAGATGGCCTTCGAACTGAACGTCGACGACGGCGCCCATGACCTGGGTGACGCGACCGACCTGGTTAGCTGCTGTAGCCATGAAGCTCTCCTTCGAAATTCTTTACTTGAACGACCGTCGTTTGATTCTTGCGTCAGACCGCCTCGGCGCCGGAGATGATCTCGATCAGCTCCTTGGTGATCTGGGCTTGACGGGTTCGGTTGTAGATCTGGGTTTGCTTGCGGATCATTTCGCCGGCGTTGCGGGTGGCGTTGTCCATGGAGCTCATCTGCGCGCCATAGAACGAGGCGTTGTTTTCCAGCAGTGCACGGAAAATCTGGACCGCGATATTCCGCGGCAACAGGCCGGAGAGGAGTTCATCTTCCTCCGGCTCGTAGTCGTAGGACGTCGACGGCGCGTTCGCCGCCTTTTCTTCCACGGTCAGCGGAATGATCTGCTGCGCGGTCGGGACCTGGGCAATCACCGACTTGAACTGGGCGTAGAACAGCGTGCAGACGTCGAATTCGCCGTTGTCGAAGCGGGCCAGAACCTTCTTTGCGATGTCCTCGGCGTTGACGAAGCCGAGCTGACGAACGCCGCGCAGGTCGAGATGCTCGACGATCTGCTTGTCGTAGAGACGGCGGAGCTGCTCGTAGCCCTTGCGGCCGACGCAGAAGATTTTGACTTCCTTGCCCTGCGCCAGCAGCGCCTGGGCGCGCTCGCGCGCGAGGCGCACGATCGAGGAGTTGAACGCCCCGGACAGACCGCGCTCGCCGGTGCAGACCAGCAGCAGGTGAACCTGATCCTTGCCGGTGCCGGCCAGCAGCACCGGAGCGCCGGGCGAACCGGCGGCAGCGCTGGCGATATTGGAGATCACCGCGCTCATCTTGTCGGCATAGGGCCGCGCCGCCTCGGCCGCCTGCTGGGCGCGGCGCAACCGGGACGCTGCGACCATCTGCATGGCCTTGGTGATCTTCTGCGTCGCCTTGGTGGAGGCGATGCGGACGCGCATGTCTTTAAGTGACGCCATTCTTCGTTCACCCCGGCGGTTCGATCCCCTGGATCAAGCCGCTAGCCTATCCCAGTCGTCATGCCCGGGCGTGTCCCGGGCATCCACGTCTTCGTTTCCATGCGGTGAGGCACGGAAGGCCGGGACAACAAGCCCGGCCTTTGCGACCGTTCTCTTATGCGAAGCTCTTGGCGAAACCTTCGACCACCGACTTCAGCTTGGCGGCACTGTCGTCGGAGAGATCGCGGCTGTCGCGGATCGCGTTGAGGATCTCGACGTTCTTGCCGCGCAGCAGCGACAACAGACCGTCCTCGAACGCGCGCACCTTGTTGACCGGAAGCGGATCGAGATAGCCGTTGGTGCCGGCCCAGATCACGCAGACCTGCTCTTCCATCTTCAGCGGCGCGAACTGCGGCTGCTTCAGGAGCTCGGTGAGACGCGAGCCGCGGTTGAGCAGGCGCTGGGTCGAGGCGTCGAGGTCGGAGCCGAACTGCGCGAACGCCGCCATTTCGCGGTACTGCGCGAGCTCGCCCTTGATCTTGCCGGCGACCTTCTTGGTGGCCTTGGTCTGCGCCGAGGAGCCGACGCGCGACACCGACAGACCGACGTTCACCGCGGGGCGGATGCCCTGGAAGAACAGGTCGGTTTCCAGGAAGATCTGGCCGTCGGTGATCGAGATGACGTTGGTCGGAATGTAGGCCGACACGTCGTTGGCCTGGGTTTCGATGACCGGTAGCGCCGTCAGCGAGCCCGAGCCCTGGTCCTTGTTCAGCTTCGCCGCGCGCTCGAGCAGGCGGGAATGCAGATAGAACACGTCGCCCGGATAGGCTTCGCGGCCCGGCGGACGGCGCAGCAGGAGCGACATCTGGCGGTAGGCGACGGCCTGCTTGGACAAATCGTCATAGATGATGACGGCGTGCATGCCGTTGTCGCGGAAGTACTCGCCCATGGTGCAGCCGGTGAACGGCGCGATGTACTGCATCGGCGCCGGATCCGACGCGGTAGCGGCCACGATGATCGAATATTCGAGCGCGCCCTGCTCTTCCAGCACCTTCACGAACTGGGCAACGGTCGAGCGCTTCTGGCCGATCGCGACGTAGACGCAATACAGCTTGATGTTCTCGTCCGGCTGCGCGTTGAGCGGCTTCTGGTTGAGGATGGTGTCGAGCGCGATCGCGGTCTTGCCGGTCTGACGGTCGCCGATGATCAGCTCGCGCTGGCCGCGGCCGATCGGGATCAGGGCGTCGATCGCCTTGAGGCCGGTCGCCATCGGCTCGTTCACCGATTTGCGCGGAATGATGCCGGGCGCCTTGACGTCGACGCGCATGCGCTTGTCGGCCTGGATCGGGCCCTTGCCGTCGATCGGATTGCCGAGCGCGTCGACGACGCGGCCGAGCAGGCCCTTGCCGACCGGCGCGTCCACGATGGCGCGGGTGCGCTTGACGGTCTGGCCTTCCTTGATCTCGCGGTCGGCGCCGAAAATGACGATACCGACGTTGTCGGTCTCGAGGTTCAGCGCCATGCCGCGGGTGCCGTTCTCGAACTCGACCATTTCACCGGCCTGGACGTTATCCAGACCGTAAACGCGGGCGATACCGTCGCCGACGGACAGCACCTGTCCGACTTCGGAGACTTCAGCTTCCTGGCCGAAATTCTTGATCTGGTCCTTGAGGATCGCGGAAATTTCCGCGGCGCGGATGTCCATCAGCCTGCCTCTTTCATCGCGTGCTTGATCGAATTGAGTTTGGTGCGAAGCGAGCTATCGATCATCCGGCTGCCAAGCTTGACCACGAGGCCACCGATGATCGAGGGATCGATCTTCACGTTGAGCGCGACGTCCTTGCCGGTCACCGACTTCAGGGCAACCTTGAGGGCGTCGAGATTCTTGTCCGAGAGCGCCTCCGCCACGGTGACGTCGGCCGTCGCCTCGCCCTTGAACCTGGCGACCAGGGCGCGATAGGCGCGGATGACGTCAGCCACCGCGAACAGGCGGCGGTTGGCGGTCAGCACTTTCAGGAAATTGGCGGAGATGCCGGCGATGCCCGCCTTCTCCAGCACGGCCGAGAGGGCCCTGGACTGGGCATCGGCCGCGAACACAGGGCTGCGGACGAGGCGCTTCAGATCGGCGCTTTCGTTCAGCATGCCCTCGAATTTTTCGAGATCGGCTTTGACCTCGTCGACCACTTTCTGGTCGCGGGCCAGTTCAAACAAGGCCGTTGCATAACGGCCCGACACACCGGAAACGGACGTATCTTCTGCAGCCACAGACGTGCTCTTTTTGCTGTCAAACTCGCAAGGGAAAAACCGTCGCCACAAAGCGGCGCCTAGCGATCCAAGCCCTTGGAATTCAAGCGGGACTTCGATTTTCGACCCCACACGGAAGTGCCGGGCTCGTTAAAATCGCGGCTTTGCTAACATAGCAGGCGCGCACG
Organism: Bradyrhizobium sp. JR4.3; assembly: GCF_040547695.1. Classification (NCBI taxonomy): domain Bacteria; kingdom Pseudomonadati; phylum Pseudomonadota; class Alphaproteobacteria; order Hyphomicrobiales; family Nitrobacteraceae; genus Bradyrhizobium; species Bradyrhizobium sp. JR4.3. The sequence continues at coordinate 40,486 of NZ_JBEPQF010000024.1, forward strand.
TGCAACATGACGCCAAATTAAAGGCATGACGTTCTGTCGCCAGTTCGTCGCAGTCCACGACGACGCGACGACGACCTGCCACGCCGCGGAATTGCCACAGCGCTTAAGCGAGCCCTCGAGCCGACGCCGGGCCATTGGTTCCTGCCCACAGCGCATAGCGGCCATGAACACGGATTGCTGAGGCGTGATTTCGGGCGCATCCGCTTCACTCGCCGAATACTTACCCAATTCTAAACGCAGAAAGCGATGACTTCGTTTTACAGTATTCGCGAGTAGTTTAGAGGTTAACGAATCGTTAAAATTTCAATATTACGGAATGTCGGCTGAATATCTCTGCGGGTAACAAGATATTACACGGCGACACAGAACGGATTTACTGCCCAATTCACGCCTCATTAGGAATCGAAACGCGGTCCCGCTCGCAAACTTACGGGGGCTCCACTTGCCACATATGTGGCAATACTAGCTTAGGGACCAATATATGCTTTGTTTGAAGACGCTGGGCTCAGTGACCCGGCCGCGTACGGCGATCGCCTTTGTTGCCGCAACTCTTCTCATCGGGGGAACTGCCACCGAAGCTTCCGCCAAATCCCGGCATCACCATCGGTATTCCCATCACCGCCACCAGGCCCAGAACGATGCCAACACGTCCTCCGATTGGCGTAACGCCAATGCGTCGATGACGCCGTCGCAGGGCACCGGACGTGCCTTCTCCGGCATGGCTTCCTTTTACGGGAACGAGTCCGGCAGCAGGACTGCCTCGGGCCAGCGCTTCAACCAGAACGCCATGACCGCGGCGCACCGTTCGCTGCCGTTCGGCACCAAGCTGCGGGTCACCCATGGCGGCTCCAGCGTCATCGTCACCATCAACGACCGTGGCCCGTTCGTTCGCGGCCGTGTCCTCGACCTCTCCACGGGCGCTGCCCGCGCTATCGGCCTCACCGGCGCCGGCGTCGGCCGCGTCACCGCGGAAGTCGTCTCCTAAGACGCGCGACGCGTGAAACAAGCCCGCCGTCTTGGGGGACGGCGGGCTTCGTCATTCCGGGGCGCGCGCAGCGCGAGCCCGGAATCCATCGAACAGCAGGGTCGGTGGATGAATGGATTCCGGGTTCGCGACTTCGTCGCGCCCCGGAATGACAGCGGCTACAAAAAGCTCTGCGGATCGACGTCGACCTCGAGCTTTTGATTGCCCTTCGGCTTCGGGCATACGGCAAGCCAGTTGCGCAGATAATCCGACAGGTCGAAGCCGCGCGCCGATTTCAACAGGATGCGGAAGCGGTAGCGGCCCTTGATGACGGCGAGCGGGGCTTCCGCCGGGCCCAGCACCACCACCCGCTCGTCGCGCGGCGCGAGCGCAACGAGGTGGCGGCCAAAGCCTTCGGCGCTCGGCCGGTCGCCGGCGGAAATGATCAGGCTCGCGAGCCGCCCGAACGGCGGATAGAGCGTGCGTTCGCGCAAATCGATCTCGCTGTCGTAGAACGCTTCACGGTCGCAGGCGATCAGCGCCTTCATCACGGGATGGTCGGGCTGGTGGGTCTGGAGATAGCCGACGCCGCGGCCCTGCTCGCGCCCGGCGCGGCCGATCACCTGGTTGAGCAATTGCCAGGTGCGCTCGGAGGCGCGCGGATCGCCATTGGACAGGCCGAGATCCGCATCGACCACGCCGACAAGATTGAGCCGCGGGAAATTGTGGCCCTTGGCGACGAGCTGGGTGCCGATGATGACGTCGACGCGGCCCTCCGCGATGTCATTCAGCTCGGAGCGCATCGTCTCGATCGAGGTGATGAGATCGCTCGACAGCACCATGGTGCGCGCCTCCGGGAACAGCGCGGCCGCCTCTTCCTGCAAGCGCTCGACGCCGGGCCCGACCGCGACCAGCGATTCCTCCGCCGCGCAATGCGGGCAGGTTTGCGGACGCGGCATCGAGAAGCCGCAATGGTGACAGACGAGGCGCTGGCGGAAGCGGTGATCGACCAACCAGGCATCGCAGATGGTGCAGGCAAAGCGATGGCCGCAGGCGCGGCACAGCGTCAACGGCGCATAGCCGCGGCGATTGAGGAACAATAGCGCCTGCTCGCGCCGCTCGATCGCGGTCCTGATCTCGGACGCGAGCCGCGGCGAGATGAAGCGGCCGCGCGCCGGCGGCTCGCGGCGCATGTCGATGGCCTCGATATGCGGCATGTGCTGGCCGCCGAAGCGTGACGGCAGCGCGATGCGCTGATAGCGGTTCTTGCGCGCATTGACCTCGGATTCGACCGACGGCGTCGCCGATGCCAGCACGATCGGAACCTTCGCGATATGCGCGCGCACCACCGCCATGTCGCGGGCGTGATAATGCACGCCTTCGTCCTGCTTGTAGGCCTGGTCGTGCTCTTCATCGACCACGATGAGGCCGAGATTGGCGTAGGGCAGAAACAGCGCCGAGCGCGCGCCGACCACGACCGGCGCGCTGCCCTCGGAGATCGCCGCCCAATTGCGTGCGCGGGTGCGCGGCGTCAGCTCGGAATGCCATTCCAAGGGACGCACGCCAAAACGCTGCGCGAAGCGATCGAGGAACTGGCCGGTGAGCGCGATCTCCGGCATCAGGATCAGCGACTGTTTTCCGCGGCGGATCGCCTCGGCCACGGCTTCGAAGTAAACCTCGGTCTTGCCCGAGCCGGTGACACCGTCGAGCAGCGCGACGTGAAAGCTGCCGTTGGCCGCGAGCGCGCGCATCGCATCAACTCCGGCGCGCTGGAGCGGCGAAAAATCCGGCCGGCTGAAATCCGGATCGGGCGGCGGCGGCGGTGGAGGCGGCGGCATCGGCTCGACCGTGAGCGTGCCTTCGTCGACGAGGCCGTCGATCACGCCGGCCGAAACGCCGGCCTCCTTGGCCGCCTCGGACTTGCCGTGCAGCAGCCGGTCCGACAGCACCTCGATCAGGCGCTGCCGCGCCGGCGTCAGTCGCCGCGGGAGATCGCCGGTCAGGCGCACGCCGGCGCGCACCCGCTCGGGGCCGAGGTTCTCGCCCATCCGCAGGCACATGCGCAGTACCATGCCGCGCGGGCTCAGCGTGTAATTGGCGATCCAGTCCACGACTGCACGCAGCTCGGGCTTCAGCGGCGGGATGTCGAGCTTTTCGCTGACCTCCTTGAGGCGGTTGTGCAGGCGCGGATCCGGATTGGCGTTTTCGGCCCAAACCACGGCGAGCACCTCGCGCGGGCCGAGCGGCACGCCAATAATGTCGCCCGCCTTCAGCTCCATCCCGCGCGGCACCTTGTAGGAATAGGTCTGGTCGAGCGCGACCGGCACCAGCACGTCGACCATGCGGGTCGCGTTGGCGGAGACGGCGTTGCTGCGCGACGTGTGGTCCATGGAGGGGAATCGGAACCCGGGGGCTTCAAGGCTAGCGCCCTGAGGCGGCCTTAGCGAACGATAAACGAGTGTGATGCGATATACTGAGTGGAATCACCACGTCCAGAGCGCATGAGCAAAGCGGCCGCCCCACAGATCGAGCTCGCCAGCGCCGATCCTGACATCGCGCAGGAGATGACGCGCTGGCTGTCGCATCTCGGCGCGGAGCGACGGCTGTCGCCGAAGACGCTCGAGGCCTATGGCCGCGATTTGCGGCAGTGCCTGAATTTCCTCTGCGGCCATTGGGGCGAGCGGGTGACGCTGAAGCGTTTCGCCGCGCTGGAAGCCACCGATATCAGGGCCTTCATGGCGATGCGCCGCGCCGATGATATTGCCGGGCGCTCGCTGATGCGCGCACTCGCGGGCCTGCGCTCGTTTGGCCGCTTCCTCGAACGCGAAGGCAAGGGCAAGGTCGGCGCACTCTCGGCGATCCGCGCGCCGAAAGTCGCAAAGAGCCTGCCAAAGCCGCTGCCGATGGCGTCGGCCAAACGTCTTGCGGACGCCGACGAGCGCGCCGGCGAGGATCGCGAGACCTGGATTTTGGCGCGCGATGCCGCGGTGATGGCACTCCTCTACGGCTCGGGCCTGCGCATCTCCGAAGCGCTGGGGCTGACGCGCCGCGAGGTGCCGCGTCCCGGTGAAGGCGACGTGCTAATCGTGACAGGCAAAGGCAACAAGACCCGCATGGTGCCGGTGCTCCAGAACGTGCTCGAACTGGTGCAGGAGTATGTCGCGATGTGCCCGTATCCGCTGCCGGCCGAAGGCCCGATCTTCGTCGGCGCACGCGGCGGGCCGTTGAGCCCGCGCATCATCCAGCTCGCGATGGAGCGGCTGCGCGGCGCGCTCGGCCTGCCCGACAGCGCCACGCCGCACGCGCTCCGGCATTCCTTCGCCACGCATCTGTTGTCGCGCGGCGGCGATTTGCGCGCGATCCAGGAATTGCTCGGCCATGCCTCGCTCTCGACCACGCAGATCTATACCGGCATCGACGCAGAGCGGCTGCTCGAAGTCTATGCCAGCGCGCATCCGCGGCGCTGATGCTGACATGAAGCTGTCATACCAAGCCTCTCGGCGCGCATGCCTCTTGCGCGGCGCCCGCGGTTCGGTCAATCGTGGGGAGCCGAGCCAGGAGGGACTTATGAGCGCACATGAAAGCATGGAGCACGCCGAGCACGCCGAACACGCGTCCGGGTCGAACAAGAAGATCGCGCTCCTGATCGCCGTTCTGGCGCTGTTCCTGGCGATCTCCGAGACGCTCGGCAAGGGCGCCCAGACCGAATCGATCAGCAAGAACGTCGAGGCCTCCAACCTCTGGGCCTTCTTCCAGGCCAAGAGCATCCGCCGCACCGTGGTGCAGACCATGGCCGACCAGGGCAAGCTCATCCTCGGCGCGGCGAGCGACGAGGCCAACAAGGTGGCCGTGCAGAAGCAGATCGAGGACTGGCAGAAGACCGCGCAGCGTTACCGCTCCGAGCCCGAGACCGGCGAAGGCACCGAGCAGCTGGCCGAAAAGGCCAAGCACGCCGAGCATGAACGCGACGAGGCGACTGCGAAATATCATCACTTCGAGCTGGCGTCCGCCGCCTTCCAGATCGGCATCGTCCTGGCCTCGGCGACGATCATCACCGGCATGCTACCGCTCGCCTGGATCGCGGGCCTGCTGTCGCTTGCCGGACTTGGAATGACCGTGCTCGGCGCATGGTCGCCGCATCTGCTGCATCTGCATTGAGGCTCGTAACCCGCATGAGCGCAGCGACATGCGGGGAGCCACAATAAGGAATCCCGGATGTCGCTTTGCTCATCCGGGCTACGCGACGCTCATTGCGTCGACGCTCAACGCGCTTCGTGCACGCTCTTGCGAAAACGCTGGATCAGGCGGAGGGTTCGTGAGGACCAGCCTTCGCCGTTGCCGGCGATCAGCTCCTTGATGCGCCGCTTGACCGGATCGACCAGCTCGGCGGCCTTGGCACGCAGCTTCAGCACCAGATCATAAAGCCGCTCGAACCAGTGCATCTCCATCAGCTTGTCGCGCGTCACGTCGAACACGAAGGCGGTGACACCGACCCCGAGCAGCTTTGCGAACACGATGGTGAAGACCGCGCTGGTCCAGTATTCGTGCGTGAGCAGCCACAGGCCGACCAGCTTGAGCGGAAACAGCGGGATGATGGGCACGGCGAACACGATCAGCGTCATCGCCGGCGACAGCGCATCGACGCGGTCCGACAGCCATTGCTTGAACCGGGCGAGCGGGACAATTGCGACAACCCGCGCGACGATCGGTTCGAGATGGTCCCACAGCCAGGCTTCGATCAGGAAGATGATCGCAAGCAGGACCCAGACCGGTTGAAGCAGGCGGCGTAGCATGTGTTTCCCGCCCGATTCGGCGCTGGGCGCCACCTACATATGGATGGCCCGCTTGCCGACTGCAAGCGCGGCTTCCTTGATGGCCTCGGAGCGGGTCGGGTGCGCGTGGCAGGTGCGCGCGAGATCCTCCGCGCTGCCGCCAAACTCCATGAGAACGGCCGCCTCATGGATCATTTCACCGGCCTCAATGCCGATAATGTGCACGCCGAGCACGCGATCGGTCTTCGCATCTGCGAGAATCTTCACAAAGCCGTCGGTGGTCTGGTTGACCTTGGAGCGGCCGTTGGCGGTAAAGGGAAACTTTCCGACCGTATAAGCCACGCCCGCCTGCTTCAGCTCCTCCTCGGTCTTGCCGACGGAGGATACTTCCGGCGTGGTATACACGACGCCTGGGATAACATCGTAGTTCACGTGGCCGGCCTGCCCCGCGATGATCTCGGCAACCGCGACGCCTTCATCCTCGGCCTTGTGCGCGAGCATCGGGCCCGCGACGACGTCGCCGATGGCATAGACGCCCTTCACGCTGGTGGCGAAGTGCGGATCGATCTGCACGCGGCCGCGATTGTCGAGCGCAACGCCGGCTTCCTTCAAGCCCAGCCCATCCGTGTACGGCACACGGCCGATACAGACGAGAACGACATCGGCTTCCAGCGTCTCGGCAGCGCCGCCGGCGGCGGGCTCGACCGTCGCCTTCAGCGCCTTGCCGGAGGTGTCCACGCCCGTGACCTTGGCACCCAGCTTGAGCGTAAAGCCCTGCTTCTCCAGGATGCGCTGGAATTGCTTGGCAATCTCCCCGTCCATGCCGGGCAGGATGCGGTCGAGGAATTCGACGACGACGACTTCGGCGCCGAGACGCTTCCACACTGAGCCGAGCTCGAGGCCGATCACGCCGGCGCCGACGATCAAGAGCTTGCCGGGGACCTTGTCCAGCGACAGCGCGCCGGTCGACGACACGATGCGCGTCTCGTCGATCTCGATGCCCTTGAGCCGCGCGATGTCCGAGCCGGTGGCGATCACGATGCTCTTGGTCTCGATCACTTGCGACTTGCCGTCGGCGGAGATCTCGACCTTGCCGGTGCCGAGAATCTTGCCGGCGCCCTTGAGCACGTCGATCTTGTTCTTCTTCATCAGGAACTCGACGCCCTTGACGTTGCCGTCGATGCCCTGCTGCTTGAAGTTCATCATCGCAGGCAAATCGAGCTTCGGCGCGGAAACGCTGACGCCCATCTTGGCGAAGGAGTGTCCGGCCTCCTCGAACATTTCGGAGGCGTGCAACAGCGCCTTCGACGGCATGCAGCCCACATTGAGGCAGGTGCCGCCGAGCGTCGCGTTCTTTTCCACCACGGCGACTTTCATGCCGAGCTGCGCTGCACGCACCGCGCAGACATAACCGCCCGGTCCGGTGCCGATGACGACGAGATCGTATGCCATGAGAGAAAGTCCCGTAAGTTTAGCGTTGAGGGATGTGTCAGCGTCCGCGCGGCGCGTCAGCGTCCGCCGGACACATCGAGAATGGCTGAGGTGACGTAGGAGGCCTCGTCCGACATCAGCCAGACGATGGCATTGGCGACTTCATCGGCAGTACCGACGCGCTTCATAGGCACCATATGGGCCAGACGATGGGCGCGGTCGGGCTCACCGCCGGCAGCGTGGATTTCGGTGTCGATCAGGCCGGGCCGGATGCCCGCGACACGAATGCCCTCGCCGGCAACCTCATGGCCGAGGCCGACGGTGAAGGAATCGATCGCGCCCTTGGACGCGGCATAGTCGACATAGGTGTTCGGCGCGCCGAGCTTGGCAGCAACCGACGACAGATTGACGATGACGCCGCCCTGGCCGCCGTGCCTGGTCGACATCCGCTTCACTGCTTCGCGCGCGCAGAGGATGGAGCCGGTGACGTTGACCGCCATCACGCGCTGGATGCGCTCGGCCGACATCTCGTCGACGCGCACGCCGCTGGTCCCGACAATACCGCCATTGTTGACGAGCGCCCCGAGCGTGCCGAACGCGTCCGCGGCCTTGAACAGCGCCAGGATATCGCTTTCCTCGGCGACGTCGCATTTCACCGCGATGGCCTTGCCGTTGCTGGCCGCGATCTCGGCGACCACCTCGTCGGCGGCGGTCTTGTTGCTGGCATAGCCGACCACGACGCGAAAGCCGCGCGCGGCCGCCGCAATCGCGGTCGCCCGCCCGATGCCGCGGCTGCCGCCGGTGATGACAACGACTTTATCCGTCACGCGCGTCTCCATGGTTCGACACGCGCCGTCGCGAAAGGCGACGGCGCTCGCAGAGCATCAGCGATCAGAGATCGAGCACCAGGCGCGCCGGATCTTCCAGGCTCTCCTTGACGCGAACAAGGAAGGTCACGGCTTCCTTGCCGTCGATGACGCGGTGATCGTAGGACAGCGCCAGATACATCATCGGGCGGACCTCGATCTTGCCGCCGACGACCATCGGCCGCTCCTGGATCTTGTGCATGCCGAGAATGCCGGACTGCGGCGCGTTCAGGATCGGGGTCGACATCAGCGAGCCGTAGATGCCGCCGTTCGTGATGGTGAAGGTGCCGCCCTGCATCTCGTCGATCTTGAGCTGGCCGTCGCGGGCACGGCGGCCGAAATCGGCGATGCCCTTCTCGATCTCCGCGATCGACTTGTTGTCGCAGTCGCGCACCACGGGCACGACGAGGCCCTTGTCGGTGCCGACGGCGACGCCGATGTGGTAGTAGTTCTTGTAGATCAGGTCGGTGCCGTCGATCTCGGCGTTGACGGCCGGGATGTCCTTCAGCCCCTGCACGACGGCCTTGGTGAAGAAGCCCATGAAGCCGAGCTTCGAGCCGTGCTTCTTCTCGAACGCATCCTTGTAGTGCGCACGCAGCGCCATGACGTTGGTCATGTCGACCTCGTTGAAGGTCGTGAGCATGGCGGCGGTGTTCTGCACGTCCTTGAGGCGGCGCGCGATGGTCTGGCGCAGCCGGGTCATCTTGACGCGCTCTTCGCGGGCTGCGTCATCGGCCGGCGAGGGTGCGCGAACCTGGACCGCTGCGGCCGGCTGGTTGACCGGGGTCGGCGCCGAGGCCGCACGCTCGATCGCGGCGAGCATGTCGCCCTTGGTGACACGGCCGTCCTTGCCGGAGCCGGGAACGGTCGAGGCGTCGATGCCGGTCTCGGCCGAGAGCTTTCGCACGGAGGGCGCGAGCGGCGAGTCGGCCGGCGGTGCTTTCGACGCGGCCGGGGCGGCGGATGGAGCCGCCGCGGCGGGAGCAGGCGCGGGCGCGGCAGCCGGCTTGGCGGGCGTCTTTGCGACGCCGGCCGTGCCCTCGGTGATCTGTCCGAGCAGCGCACCGACCGCAACGGTCGTGCCATCTGCGGCGATGATCTCGCTCAGCGTGCCCGCGGACGGCGCCGGGACCTCAATGGTGACCTTGTCGGTCTCGAGCTCCACCAAGGGCTCGTCGACGGCGACAGCATCGCCTGCTTTCTTGAACCAGCGGCCGATGGTGGCCTCGGTGACGGATTCGCCGAGGGTCGGCACACGAATTTCAGTCATGGTCTTTTCCTTAAGGAGATCGCCAATGCGGTCGGGAATTTTCAGGTGTCATCGGCCGGCGAAAAGCAGGCCATCCAGCAAGCCGAAACGTTCGCATTCACCACGGACGCCACGGTTTGCCGGATGCCCCGCTCCAGTGCGCCATGGCACACAAGGCGGGGCATGACGCAGCTCGAAAAAGTTCAGCTCAATGCTTCGTCCAGGAACGCCTTCAGCTGCGCCTGATGCTTCGACATCAGACCCGTGGCGGTCGCGGCGGAGGCGGCGCGGCCGACATAACGCGGACGCCGGCTCGCACCGTTCACCTGGTTCAGCACCCATTCCAGATAGGGCTCGATGAAGTGCCAGGCACCCATGTTGCGGGGCTCTTCCTGGCACCACACCACTTCGGCCTTCTTGAAGCGCGACAGCTCGGCCACCAGCGCTTTGAGCGGCACCGGATAAAGCTGCTCGACGCGCATCAGGTAGATGTCGTCCATGCCACGCTTCTCGCGCTCCTCGTAGAGGTCGTAATAGACCTTGCCCGAGCAGAGCACGATGCGGCGGATCTTCTCGTCGGGAACGAGCTTGACCGCTTCGCCCGGCAGCATCTGGGCGTCGTCATACAGGATGCGGTGGAAGGTCGTTCCCTTCGCGAGTTCCTCGAGACGCGACACCGCCCGCTTGTGACGCAGCAACGACTTCGGCGTCATCACGATCAGCGGCTTGCGGATCTCGCGGTGGAGCTGCCGGCGCAGCACGTGGAAATAGTTCGCCGGCGTGGTCGGATAGACCACCTGCATGTTGTCTTCCGCGCACATCTGGAGATAACGCTCCAGGCGCGCCGAGGAGTGCTCTGGTCCCTGGCCTTCATAGCCGTGCGGCAGGAGGCAGACGAGTCCGGACATGCGCAGCCATTTGCGCTCACCCGAGGAGATGAACTGGTCGAACACGACCTGCGCGCCGTTGGCGAAGTCGCCGAACTGCGCTTCCCACAGGGTCAACGTGTTCGGCTCGGCGAGCGAATAGCCGTATTCGAAGCCGAGCACGGCTTCTTCCGACAGCAGCGAGTTGATGACCTCGTAATGGCCCTGCTCGTGACCGAGATGGTTGAACGGCGTGTAGCGGCTCTCGTCTTCCTGGTCGATCAGGACCGAGTGGCGCTGCGAGAAGGTGCCGCGCTCCGAATCCTGTCCGGACAGGCGGACATGGTGGTTCTCGTTGAGCAGCGTGCAGAACGCCAGCGCCTCGCCGGTCGCCCAGTCGATGCCCGTGCCGCCGTCGATCGCCTTGGCGCGGTTTTCGAGGAAGCGCTGGATGGTGCGGTGGACGCGGAAACCATCCGGCACCTTGGTGATCTTGCGACCGATGTCCTTCAGGGCGGCGATGTCGACGCCGGTGACGCCGCGCCGCGCGTCTTCTTCCTGATCCGCGATCTTGAAGCCGGCCCATTTGCCGTCGAGCCAGTCGGCCTTGTTGGGCTTGTAGCCGGAGCCGGCTTCGAGTTCGGCATCGAGCCGCGCGCGCCAGTCGGCCTTGGCCTTCTCGACCTCGCCCTCCGTCAGCACGCCTTCGCTGATGAGACGGCGGGCGTAGAGCTCGAGCGTCGACGGATGGGCCGCGATCTTCTTGTACATCACCGGCTGGGTGAAAGCCGGCTCGTCGCCCTCGTTATGGCCATGCCTGCGGTAACAGAACATGTCGATGACGACGGGCTTGTGGAATTTCTGCCGGAACTCGGTCGCGACCTTGGCCGCGAACACGACGGCTTCCGGATCGTCGCCGTTGACGTGGAAGATCGGCGCGTCGATCATCTTCGCCACGTCGGACGGGTAAGGCGACGAACGGGAATAACGCGGATAGGTAGTGAAGCCGATCTGGTTGTTGACGATGAAGTGCACGGAGCCGCCGGTGCGGTAGCCCTTCAGGTCCGACAGGCCGAAACATTCCGCGACCACGCCCTGGCCGGCGAACGCGGCGTCGCCGTGCATCAGGAGCGGCATCACCGAGATGCGCATATCCGGCGGATCGCCGTGCTGGTCCTGCTTGGCGCGGACTTTTCCGAGCACCACGGGATCGACGATCTCGAGATGCGAGGGGTTGGCGGTCAGCGACAGATGGATGCGGTTGCCGTCGAACTCGCGATCCGAGGACGCGCCGAGGTGATATTTGACGTCGCCCGAGCCTTCGACCGCATCAGGATTGGCCGAACCGCCCTTGAACTCGTGGAACAGCGCGCGGTGCGGCTTGCCCATCACCTGGGTCAGCACGTTGAGGCGGCCACGATGCGGCATGCCCAGCACGACCTCCTTCACGCCGAGATTGCCGCCGCGCTTGATGATCTGCTCGAGCGCGGGGATCAGCGATTCAGCACCGTCCAGGCCGAAGCGCTTGGTGCCGGTGAACTTGGTGTCGCAGAATTTCTCGAAGCCTTCGGCTTCGACCAGCTTCATCAGGATGGCGCGGCGGCCTTCGCGGGTGAAGGAAATTTCCTTGTCCGGCCCCTCGATCCGCTCCTGGATCCACGCCTTCTGCGCGGCGTTGGTGATGTGCATGAACTCGACGCCGAGCGTCTGGCAGTAGGTGCGCTCGCAGATCGCGGTGATTTCGCGCAAGCTGGCGTATTCGAGACCGAGCACATGGTCGAGAAAGATCTTGCGGTCGAAATCGGCTTCGCTGAAGCCGTAGGTCCGCGGATCGAGCTCTTCGCGATTGCGCTGGGCTTCGATGCCGAGCGGATCGAGCTTGGCGTGGAAGTGGCCGCGCATGCGGTAGGACCGGATCAGCATCAAGGCGCGGACCGAGTCGCGGGTGGCCTGGAGCAAATCGGCGGAGGAGAGGCCGCCGCCCTTGTCGCCGCCCTTGGCCTGCGCCTTGGCGGCGATCTTGGCGCCGACCGTCTTCTCGACTTCGGCCCAATTGCCGTCGAGCGCGGAGGTCAGATCGTCCTGCGGGGTCAGCGGCCAGTTGGCGCGCTCCCAGGACGGGCCTTGGGCGTTCTTGCTGATGTCGCCCGGCTGGTCGTTGAGGCTCTTGAAGAAGTCCTGCCACTCGGCATCCACCGAGGACGGGTCCTTCTCGTAGCGGGCGTAGATTTCGTCGATGTAGGTGGCGTTGGTGCCCTGCAAAAAGGAGGAGAGGGCAAAGGCTGCGTTCGCGTCTTGGCGAGACATACTTGAGTTCCTGGCGATTTCGGTTCGCGCATAACAAACGGCGCTGGCGCTGGGCTCCCCGGCAGAGGACCAGCGCGACAGGCACCATTTACCCTATTTGCTGCGAAACTTCGCCCGGAAAATTACGAAGGTGTGAATCAGGCTTTCAATTTTTCGGCAAGCGTATGCCCGAGCCGAGCGGGAGACGGGGACACTGTAATTCCAGCCGATTTCATCGCGTCGGTCTTGGAACCGGCGTCACCCTTGCCGCCCGAAATGATCGCGCCGGCGTGGCCCATGCGGCGGCCGGGAGGGGCCGTGACACCGGCGATGAAGCCGACCATCGGCTTCGTGCGGCCGCGCTTGGCCTCGTCCTTGAGGAACTGGGCAGCGTCCTCCTCGGCGGAACCGCCGATCTCGCCAATCATGATGATCGACTCGGTCTTGGGGTCGCCGAGCAGCATTTCCAGCACGTCGATGAACTCGGTTCCCTTGACCGGATCGCCGCCGATGCCGACCGCGGTGGTCTGGCCGAGGCCTTCCTGGGTGGTCTGGAACACGGCTTCGTAGGTCAGGGTCCCCGAGCGGGAGACGATGCCGACGCTGCCGGTCTTGAAGATGTTGGCCGGCATGATGCCGATCTTGCACTCGCCTGCGGTCATGACGCCCGGGCAGTTCGGCCCGATCAGGCGCGACTTGGAGCCGGCCAGCGAACGCTTCACCCTGACCATGTCGATGACCGGGATACCTTCCGTGATGCAGACGATCAGCGGGATCTCGGCATCGATGGCCTCGCAAATCGCATCGGCCGCGCCCGGCGGCGGCACGTAGATCACCGATGCATCGGCACCGGTCTTCTCACGCGCCTCGCGCACGGTGTCGAACACCGGCAGGCCCAGATGCGTCGCGCCGCCTTTGCCGGGCGAGGTGCCGCCGACCATCTTGGTGCCATAGGCAATCGCGGCCTCCGAGTGGAAGGTGCCGTTCTTGCCGGTAAAGCCCTGGCAGATGACCTTGGTGTTCTTGTCGATCAGGATGGACATGAGGTCTGCTTTCGCGAAACTAACGAGTGAGAGGTCAGTGGATGCGGCGGTAGACGCCGGTGAGCACGTCGGCCCAGCCTTCCGCGTCCGGCGAGAACTGGATCTTCAACGAATAGGAATCGTCGTCGATGATTTCATAGACGTGGCGTGCATTGCCGCGGAGCGAGCCGCGCACCAGCGTCAGGGTCTTGCCGACCCATCCGCCGGAGGCAGGCGAGGGCGGCGTGTAGCCGAGCGAATCGTACCAGAACAATTTGTAGGTCCGGTCTTCGCGGTCGAAGGTGAAGATGCCGTGGGTGGCGAAGCTCTGCTTGCCGTCGCGGGTCTGGACCGAGTCCTGGATCAGGTAGAAGCCGTTGAGATCCATGTGGGCCACGACGTGAGAGGTCGCCGTCCCGCCCTCCGTCCAGCGCGACGGAAAGACCACCTCTTCGCCATTCCATTCACCGGCGAACGCGGCAAGACGCGCGTGCTCCGGCAGCGGGGATGATGCAGCGAGATGGTCCTGGGTCATGGCCTCAGCCTTCCTTGACGGCCTTCACGATCTTCTGCGCGGCGTCGTCGAGATTGTCGGCCGGCACCACGTTCAGGCCGGATTCACGGATGATCTTCTTGCCCAGCTCGACATTGGTGCCTTCGAGGCGAACCACCAGCGGCACGCTGAGGCCGACCTCGCGCACGGCGGCCGTGACGCCCTCGGCGATCACGTCGCACTTCATGATGCCACCGAAGATGTTGACCAGGATGCCCTTTACGTTCGGGTCCGCTGTGATGATCTTGAAGGCGGCCGCGACCTTCTCCTTGCTGGCGCTGCCGCCGACGTCGAGGAAGTTCGCCGGCGCCATGCCGTAGAGCTTGATGATGTCCATCGTCGCCATCGCGAGGCCGGCGCCGTTGACCATGCAGCCGATATTGCCGTCGAGGGTGACGTAGTTGAGGTCGTGTTTCGACGCTTCGATTTCCTTGGCGTCTTCCTCGGTCTCGTCGCGCAGCGCGAGCACCTCGGGGTGACGGAACAGGGCGTTGTCGTCGAACGACACCTTGGCGTCGAGCACGCGGAGCTGGCCCTGCTTGGTCACGACCAGCGGGTTGATCTCCAGCATCGACATGTCCTTGGCGACGAACGCCGCGTAGAGCTGCGCGGTGAGCTTCTCGGCCTGCTTGGCGAGATCGCCGGAGAGTTTCAGCGCGTTCGCGACGGTGCGGCCGTGATGGCCCATGATGCCGGTCGCGGGATCGATCGAGAAGGTCACGATCTTCTCAGGCGTGTTATGCGCGACGTCCTCGATGTTGACGCCGCCCTCGGTCGACACCACGAACGAGACGCGCGAGGTCTCGCGGTCGACCAGGATCGAGAGGTAGAATTCCTTGTCGATGTCGGAGCCGTCCTCGATGTAGAGGCGGTTGACCTGCTTGCCGGCGGGGCCGGTCTGGATGGTGACGAGCGTGGCGCCGAGCATCTGCTTGGCGAATTCGGAAACTTCCGCGGCCGACTTGGCGATGCGGACGCCGCCCTTGTCGCCGGCCGAGGCTTCCTTGAACTTGCCCTTGCCGCGGCCGCCGGCGTGGATCTGGCTCTTCACAACCCAGACCGGGCCCGGGAGTGCCTTTGCCGCCGCGTCCGCATCGGCCGCCTTCAGGACCGGAACGCCCTTGGAGATCGCGACGCCGAACTCGTTCAGCAGCGCTTTGGCCTGATATTCATGGATATTCATATGGTCGCTCCCTGAACCCGCGGGCGGTGACCTCGTAGGCCCACCTCAGTCTTGTGGCTGGCATACCATATACCACAGGAACTGCAACCCGGATTCTCTGACATCGATCTCTGGACTTGCGGACCAGGACCCGCCCCAATCTTAAACAAGGTTTGGCGGACCCCGGAAATGAAACCGCCGAAGACCGGTTTTCGATCTTCGGCGGAATGTTTCGACCTTAGCGGCCCAGAAGATCGGGTGCGATCTTCTTGCAGGCATCAACCAGACCCTGCACCGCGCCGACCGACTTGTCGAAGGCTTCGCGATCCTTGCCGACGAGCTCGATCTCGACGACGCGCTCAACGCCCTTGGAGCCGATCACGACGGGCACGCCGACATACATGTCCTTCACGCCGTATTCGCCGTTCAGGTAGGCGGCCGAGGCCAGCACGCGCTTCTTGTCACGCAGATAGCTCTCGGCCATCGCGATCGCGGAAGCCGCCGGTGCGTAGAAGGCCGAGCCGGTCTTGAGGAGGTTGACGATCTCGGCGCCGCCGTTGCGGGTACGGTCGACGATCTCGTCGAGGCGCGCCTGCGAGGTCCAGCCCATCTTGACGAGATCGGGCAGCGGGATGCCGGCGACGGTGGAATATTTTACCAGCGGCACCATGGTGTCGCCATGGCCGCCCAGCACGAAGGCGGTGACGTCTTCGACCGAAACGTTGAACTCGTCGGCCAGGAAGTAGCGGAAGCGCGACGAATCCAGCACGCCGGCCATGCCGACGACCTTCTTGTGCGGCAGGCCGCTAGCCTTCTGCAGCGCCCAGACCATCGCGTCGAGCGGGTTGGTGATGCAGATGACGAAAGCGTCGGGGGCGTATTTCTTGATGCCGGCGCCGACCTGTTCCATGACCTTGAGGTTGATCGAGAGGAGGTCGTCGCGGCTCATGCCGGGCTTGCGCGGCACGCCGGCGGTGACGATGCAGACTTTTGCGTTGTCGAGCGCCTCGTAGGAGTTGGCGCCGGTGTAGTGCGCGTCAAAGCCGTCGACCGGCGAGGACTGCGCGATGTCGAGCGCCTTGCCCTGCGGCACGCCCTCGGCGATGTCGAACATCACCACGTCGCCCAGCTCTTTCAGGCCGATGAGATGAGCCAGCGTTCCGCCGATCTGACCGGAGCCAATCAAAGCAATCTTGTCGCGCGCCATGTGAACCTGTCCTTTAGACACGTAAGGAGGGGAAAACTGAGACGGGTGGTTATCCCTTTCGCCTCCCCCGTTCAAGTCACGGGTTGCCCAATTGTCGGGCTTGCCGGGATAGCAGCCAGAATACCCAGGCTGTCATTCCGGGATGCGCCAACAGGCGCAGGCCCGGAATCCATGAGGCGGCAGAGTCGGCGGCAGGATGGATTCCGGGCTCGCGACTTCGTCGCGCCCCGGAATGACGCCGGAGAAGATGGTGAAATAGGACTTAAGTCTCCACCAACCCCTTGGTCGAACCGCTGGCGGTGGAATCCTTGCGACCGTGGGGCAGTGCCAGATAGGATTCCGAGCTCATTTCGATCAGGCGCGAGGCGGTGCGCTTGAACTCGTTGGCCTCGTTGCCCTCATTGGCGAGATAGAGCGAGATCGGGTTGGCATCGGCCGAGGCCATCAGCTTCACGGCATTGTCATAGAGCGTGTCGATCAGCGTAATGAAACGCTTGGCGGCGTTGCGCTGGGAGAAATCCATCACTGGAATATGGTCGACCAGGATGGTGTGATAGTCGTGCGCCAGCCTGAGATAGTCGGATGCCCCGAGCGGCTTCTCGCAGAGATCGGCGAACGCGAAGCGCGCCACGCCGTGGGCCGAGCACGGCACGTGCAGGATGCGGCCCTTGATCGAAATATCGCGCGACTTGCATTTGGCGCTGCCTGACATCTTCGACCAGGCGCGGTCGAGCGCGGCGTCGGCTTCGGTGTCTGCCGGCGTCAACCACATCGGCACGCCCTGAAGCTTTTCCAGCCGGAAGTCGGTGCGCGCGTCGAGCCGCAGCACGTCCATGTGGTCGGTGATCTGTTTGATAAAGGGCAGGAATAGCGAACGGTTCAGACCGCCCTTGTAGAGGTCGTCAGGCGCGACGTTGGAGGTCGCAACCACCACGGTGCCGAGCTCCAGCAGCTTTGCGAACAGGCGGCCGAGGATCATCGCGTCCGCGATGTCGGTGACGTGGAATTCGTCGAAACAGAGCAGCCAGCTCTCCTCGAAGATCGCATGCGCCGTCAGCGCGATGACGTCGCCGTCGGCGATCTCGCCGCGGGCGATGCCCTGGCGAAAATCGTAGATGCGCTCGTGCACATCGGCCATGAATTCGTGGAAATGCGCGCGCCGCTTGTGCTCGACGGTCGAGTGCTGGAAGAACAGATCCATCAGCATGGTCTTGCCGCGGCCGACCTCGCCATGGACGTAGAGCCCATGCGGCGCCTCGTCCTTGTCGCTGCTGAACAGGCGGCTGAGCAGGCCCTGCTTGCGCTGCGGCTTGTAATCGGCGAGCCGCTGGTCAAGCGCCGCATAGGCGTCGGCGATTTCGGCCTGCGCAGCGTCGGGCTCGATCGCACCGGACGCGATCTGGGCCTGATAGGCTTCGCGGAATGAGGAACTGGGGGTCGAGAGCATGCTCTTTACCGCCAGAGATGAGCGGAAATTGCAACTCCGTATTGGCGCAAGGGCTTATGCGCTCCGCCCACATCCACGTGGTCGGAGGCGAATAATTGAGATATCACAGGGCTAAAGCGGCTACTTTGAGGTTCCTGGCATGGCCCTTAGTATCGAGGACTCCGAGATCGAACGTCTCGAGAGGCGTCTGGCGCAACTCACTGGCGAGACGGTTGCCCTTGCTACGACGCGAGCTATCGAAGAGCGCCTCAGGCGCATCGACAATCAGTACTGCAAAACTGCTCTTTTGGAGGATATGGCCGCAATCCGTCGACGCTGGAGCGAGCTGCCTGTATTAGCCGACCGGATGCCCGACGAAATAGTTGGATACGACGAACACGGATTGCCATTCTGACTTCAGTCGATGCTAGGCATCTACGCGCCATATGGGTCGGCGTCGCTCCATCTTCTGCGAGCCAGACTCACTCACACAACTCATAAGCGTCCTCGACCACATACGGGCCGCCGCCCGTCGATGCGCGGGACGAGAACAGTACGAAACGTTCGGCCGTGAACGCCTTGCTGGGAAAATAGCCTCGCAGCGAGAGATAATCGGCGACGTCGCGGTCGGTGGCGTCGTGCAGCCGGGCCAGCGTGACGTGCGGGATGAACTTGCGGCCTTCAGGGTCGAGGCCGATCCGCTGCATCAGGCGCTCGAGCTCGGCCTGCAATTCCATCAGCGGCTTGCTCGGCACGATGGTGGCGACCACCGCGCGCGGCTTGCGTCCGCCGAAACTCTGCAAACCCTGCACCTTCACCTCGAACGGCTTGCGGTCGACGCGAAACAGCATCGAGGCGATTTCGTTGGCGGACATGCCATCGATATTGCCGATGAAGCGCAGGGTGACGTGATAATTTTCGGGATCGATCCAGCGGGCGCCGGGAAGGCCGCCCCGCAAATTGGAAAGCGACTGGCCAATCTCGGCCGGAATTTCCAGACCAGTGAACAAACGCGGCATCGTTTCGCACTCCCGATGCTTGGGCATGATCTCAGGGAAAGATCATATCCAAATTTTAGAGCCGGCGACGAATCACCGGTACCTCAATTCCTATCGCAGTTGTGTGACTCTGCGAAGCATCGCGCGCCTTACTCCGGTAAAACCCTGGGAATTACGGTTAGCGTTGCCTGCTTTTCAACGCCGCTGCTCAGCTATCGTGCCAATGAATGCCTCAACCGTGGGCAAGATATTCCTGACGATGATGTCGACGCCGGGCGCGGTCGGATGAATGCCGTCGGCCTGGTTGAGCTTGGCATCGGCCGCGACACCGTCGAGAAAAAACGGATAGAGCGGCACGCCGAATTTTTTCGCCAGATCCGGATAAATCGAATTGAAGCGCGCGGCATAGTCCGCGCCGTAATTCGGCGGCGCCAGCATGCCGCACAGCATCACCGCGATCTTGCGCGCCTTGAGGCGCTGGACGATCTCGGTGAGCGCGGCGCGGGTCAAATCGGGATCGATGCCGCGCAACGCGTCGTTGGCGCCGAGCTCGATGATCACACCGTCGGTTCCGTCGGGGACCGACCAGTCGAGCCGGTCACGCCCCCCCGAGGAGGTGTCGCCGGACACCCCGGCATTGGTCATGTCGACCTCTATGCTTTTGTTTTGCAAGGCTTTTTGAAGTTTTGTGGGGAACGCCTCCTGGGCCGGGAGGCCAAGGCCGGCGCTCAGGGAATCGCCGAGAACCACCAGCTTGATCGGTTTCGCCGCCTCGGCCCAAGCCGGAGTCCATGCCGGATTTGCGACCGTCATCAAAGCGAGCATCAACACGGCTATGTGCATGAACAATCCGTAACGCCTCTCGACCGCGCGTGCGGAGTTGCCATATGACCGGACCATGGATACTCGCATCTCTTCCTCGTCGCTCGCCGACAGCTCGGCGGACACCATCGCCATCTCCAACGTCAATCTGTCATTGGGTACGGGCGCGGCACGCGTTCACATTCTCAAGGATATCAGCCTGCGCGTCGGCCGGAGCGAGACGATCGGCCTGATCGGCCCGTCAGGTTCGGGCAAATCCACGCTGCTGATGGTGATGGCGGGGCTGGAGCGTCCTGATAGCGGAGAGGTGGTGGTCAGCGGCACGCCTTTCAATGCCCTCGATGAGGACGCGCTGGCCCGCTTCCGCGGCCGCCAGGTCGGCATCGTCTTCCAGTCCTTCCATTTGATCCCGACCATGACCGCCCTGGAGAACGTCGCGGTGCCGCTCGAGCTTGCGGGCAATCCCGACGCCGCCAAGCGCGCGGCGCAGGAGCTGCAATCGGTTGGGCTCGGCGACCGTCTGCATCATTATCCGACCCAGCTTTCCGGCGGCGAGCAGCAGCGCGTGGCGCTGGCCCGCGCGCTGGCCCCCGATCCCGCGATCCTCGTTGCCGACGAGCCGACCGGCAATCTCGACGAAGCCACGGGACAACAGATCGTCGACCTCCTGTTCAGCAAGCATGCCGAGCGCGGCATGACGCTGGTGCTGGTCACGCACGATTCCTCGCTCGCGCATCGCTGCGATCGCGTGATCCGCCTGCGCTCCGGGCGCATCGACACGCAGTCGGCGCCGGCATGAGCCTCGCTGCCGAACCGTTTGCGAAGCCCAATGGCGTTGCGCTGTCGCTGCGCTACGCGCTGCGCGAATTGCGCGGCGGCCTGCGCGGCTTCTACGTCTTCATTGCCTGCATCGCGCTCGGCGTGATGGCGATCGCCGGTGTCGGCTCGGTCTCGGCGAGCCTGAGCGACGGCCTCGCCCGCGAGGGCCGTACGCTGCTCGGCGGCGACGTGTCCTTCGTCTTGTTTCAGCGCGAGGCGAAGCCGGAGGAAGTCGCCTTCCTGCGTTCGCGCGGCACCGTCTCGAGCGCCGCCACACTGCGCGGCATGGCGCGCTCGGCCGAGGGCAAGCTGGCGCTGGTCGAGATGAAGGCCGTCGACGACACCTATCCGATGCTGGGACAGCTGACGCTGGCGCCGCCGCTGCCGATGTCCGACCTGCTCGCGGAGCACGACGGCGCGTTCGGCGCGGCCGCCGATCCGACGCTGCTGGCGCGGCTGTCGCTCAAGACCGGCGATCGCGTCACCGTCGGGGCTGCGACGTTCCAGATCCGCAGCGCCGTCGAAGCCGAGCCCGACAAGCTCGCCGGCGGCATCGGCTTCGGCCCGCGCTTCCTGATCAGCGAAGCGGGCCTGCGCGCCACGGGGCTGGTCCAGCCCGGCAGCCTGGTGCGCTGGGTCTACCGGGTGAAGCTGCCGGAGATCGCCAACGGCGAGCGCGCCACCGAAGCCTTCATCGCGGATTCGCGCAACGCTGCGCCGCAGGCCGGCTGGGAGGTCCGCAGCCGCTCCAACGCCTCGCCGCAGCTCGAGCGCAACATCAACCGCTTCACGCAGTTCCTGACGCTGGTCGGCCTTGCCGCGCTGCTGGTCGGCGGCGTCGGCGTCGCCAATGCCGTCAAGGCCCATATCGACCACAAGCTCGAGGTGATCGCGGCCTTCAAGGCCGTCGGCGCCACCGGGCGCGACGTGTTCGGCATCTATCTCGCCCAGGTTCTCCTGCTCGCCGCGATCGGGTCGCTGATCGGCCTCGCGCTCGGCGCCGCCATGCCCTTCGCAATCGTCGGCCTGTTCGGCAAGCTGCTGCCGCTGCCGGTGGTGCCGGCGGTGCATGCCGACGAACTCGCGCTGTCGTTCGTCTACGGGCTGCTTACGGCGCTTGCATTCGGCCTGTGGCCGCTCGGGCGGGTGCACGACGTGCCGGTGGCCGCGCTGTTCCGCGACACCATCAGCTCCGAATGGCACCGGCCGCGCTGGAGCTATCTCGTCTTCATGGCCGTCGTGATCGCGCTGCTCATCGCGGTCGTGATCGGGCTGTCCTTCGACAAGCGCATCGCCGCGGTGTTCGTGGCCTCCTCCGTGGTCGTGTTCGCGCTGCTGCGCGGCATTGCCGCTCTGCTGATGACGATCGCACGGCGGCTGCCGCGCACGCGGTGGCCGATGCTGCGGCTTGCGATTGCCAACATCCACCGGCCGGGCGCACTGACGCCCTCGGTCGTGCTGTCGCTGGGCCTCGGGCTGGCCGTGCTCGTCACCATCACCCAGATCGACGGCAATCTGCGCCGGCAGTTCCTGGCGGCGCTGCCCGAGCACGCACCGTCGTTCTTCTTCATCGACATTCCGAGCACGCAGGCCGAGCAGTTCGACTCGTATCTGCGCCAGATCGCCCCTGGCGCGAAGGTCGACGACGTGCCGATGCTGCGCGGGCGGATCGTCGGAGCCCGCGGCGTCCGCGCCGAAGAGCTCAAGCCCAGCACCGATTCCGAGTGGGTGCTGCAGAGCGACCGGGGGCTGACCTATACCGCCGAGCTGCCGAAAGGCTCCAAGGTGGTCGAGGGCGAGTGGTGGAGCGCCGATTATTCCGGCCCGCCGCTGGTTTCGATGGAGAAGAAGATCGCGGACGGACTCGGCCTCAAGCTCGGCGACGAGGTCGTGGTCAATATCCTCGGCCGCGACATCCCCGCAAAAATCAGCAATCTGCGCAGCATCGACTGGCAGGGCCTCGGCATCAATTTCGTCCTCGTGTTCTCGCCGAACGCGTTCAAGGGCGCGCCGCACACCCACATCGCGACGCTGACGGAAGCCGGGGGCGATGCGGCCGGCGACGGCAAGATCATCAGGGAGGTTGCTGACGCCTATCCGATGGTGACGAGCGTGCGCGTGCGCGAGGTGATGGAGACGGTCGGCTCGGTCGTGACCAACCTGGCGCTGGCGATTCGGGGCGCCAGCGCGGTGACCCTGATCTCGGCGATCCTGGTGTTGGGCGGCGCGCTCGCCGCCGGCCATCGCCACCGGGTCTACGATGCTGTAATCCTCAAGACCCTGGGCGCGACCCGGCTGCGGCTGCTCGGCGCCTATGCCCTCGAATACCTCCTGATTGGCCTCGCTACGGCGGTGTTCGGCGTTATCGCCGGCAGCGTCGCGGCCTGGATGATCGTGACCCGGCTGATGACCCTCACTTTCGTCTGGCAGGGCGGCAGCGCCGCCGGCGTGGTCGCGGCTGCCTTGGTCGTCACGGTCGGCCTCGGGCTCGCCGGCACGCTGCTGGCGTTGAACAAAAAGCCCGCCACGGTGTTGCGGAATTTGTGACAAATGGTAGCGGGCGGCTGCGCGGGAGCGAAATCGCACGATTCCGGCGATTAACCACGTCCGCTCGTCTGGATTGCAGGGAAGGGCGACATTCAGCCGCGCGTGGACGGTTGCAGCGGATGTGTTAGTTTCCCACATATCGAGTGGGTTCGGAGCCCCGATTGTTAGCCAAAATTTAGTCGGCAGACATCGGTATCCGAGATAGAGTTTGACGAACCGGCGGCATGGCGACCCTCATGCCGGACCGGACCAACCAACGGGAATTCGACCATGTCGGACCTAGACCGCAATTACGCTTCTCCTTTCGGCAGGGCCGCCGGGCGTGTTGACGCCGCGACGGTCGATGCCGGCCTGCGCGCCTACATGCTGCGCATCTACAACTACATGAGCATTGGCCTCGCCATCACCGGCTTGGCCGCGCTCGGCGTCTACATGGCCGCCGTGACGGATGTTCCGACCCCGGAAGCCGTCCGCGTCGGCAAGCTGTTCCTGACGCCGTTCGGCTACGCGATGTTCGTCAGCCCGCTGAAGTGGCTGTTCATGCTCGCGCCGCTCGCCATGGTGTTCGTGATCTCGGCGGGCATCAACCGTCTCGCTCCCTCGACCGCCCAGATCCTGTTCTGGGTGTTCGCGGCGCTGATGGGCGTCTCGCTGTCCTCGATCTTCCTGGTGTTCACGCACACCTCGATCGTGCGGGTGTTCTTCATCACCGCGGCGACCTTCGGCGCGCTCAGCCTCTACGGCTACACCACTAAGCGTGACATGAGCGGAATGGGTTCGTTCCTGTTCATGGGCCTGATCGGCATCGTGATCGCGAGCCTGGTAAACCTGTTCCTGGCGAGCTCGGTGCTGCAGTTCGTGGTGTCGGTGGTCGGCGTGCTGGTGTTCGCGGGCCTCACCGCCTGGGATACCCAGCGGCTGAAGAACGACTACATCTACGGCTACGCCTCGGCCGGCGGTGACATCGCAGAGCGTGCGGCCATCACCGGCGCGCTGTCGCTGTACCTGAACTTCATCAACCTGTTCACGCTGCTCCTGCAGCTCCTCGGCCAGCGCGACTAAGCGCTGAGGCGAGAGGACGGACACGAACCCCGGCCGAAAGGCCGGGGTTTTTGTTTGGGTGGGCCGGACGTCGTCATCGCCCGCCTTGTGCGCAATTGCGCACTGGGGCGGGCGATCCAGTACGCCGCAGCGGCTCTGTTCTTGCTGCACTGTTTCGGAGTACTGGATGCCCCGCCTACGCGGGGCATGACAGCGGAGAAGATGGAGGCTGCTTCGCTCGCAATGACGACGTGGGGAGGCGGTTCGCCTCTTCCAGCCGTCCCAGGAAGGCTCTAATCTTGCGGCATGTCCGCACCCGATATCAGGCCCACCATTGAGGCCGACCTTCCCGCCATCACCGCCATCTACCAGCAGGCTGTCCGCGAGGGCACCGCGACGTTCGAGCTGGAGCCGCCCGATCTCGCCGAGATGACGCGCCGCTACCGTACGCTGATCGACGGCGGCTACCCCTATTTCGTCGCCATCCTCGACGGGCGCGTCGCCGGCTACGCCTATGCCGGCGCCTACCGGCCGCGGCCGGCCTACCGCTTCACGGTCGAGAACTCGATCTATCTCGATCCGTCCTTCCACCGCCGCGGCATCGGAGCGCTCCTGCTGGAGCGGCTGATCGTCGAGTGCGAGGCGCGCGGTTTCCGCCAGATGATCGCCGTGATCGGCGATTCCGCCAATGCGGGTTCGATCGGCGTGCACAGCAAGGGCGGCTTCAAGATGATCGGCACGCATCCCAGCGTCGGGCTGAAATTCGGCCGCTGGCTGGACACGGTGATGATGCAGCGGGATCTTGGCGAGGGCGCGAAGAGCGTGCCGGGGAAGTAAGGCCCGTAGCCCGGGTGAGCGAAGCGATACCCGGGAAGGCTGCAAGCAAAGACCCGGATGTCGCTACGCTCATCCGGGCTACTGGATCCCTGCTCACACCACCGCCAATTTGCGATCGATCACCAGGAGCACGCGCTCCAGCTCGTGGCCGCGGCGCAGGATCAGGCCCGTCGCCGAGATCACGCTGTACATGCCCTGCTTGCGCGCGAGGCGCGGATCCTTCTCGATACGATAGATCGGCACTTCCGAGGCGCGGCGAAAGACCGAGAACACGGCGCGATCCCTGAGGAAGTCGATGGCATAGTCGCGCCACTCGCCGTCGGCGACCATCCGGCCGTAGAGATTGAGAATACGGTGCAGCTCGAGCCGGTTGAACGTCACGCGGCTCAGCTGCGCATTCGAAGCGGCGGGGCGCGCCGCCGCGCGCTGTTCGCTCGGATCGGCATCCTCCGACAGACTCATAGGTCGCCTCCTGTCGCATCAGCATGACCGCGTCCGCGAAGACCGTCCCCGGAACCGCGGATCATGACAGTTGCATGATCGCGCCAACTGTTCCCCACCGCAAGGGGCCCCTGGAAGGACACTGGACCGGAGCAAACCGCCCACACGCAGCGGTGGAACTCTGTCGCGGCAAACCGTCACGGGATCGTTAGCAGGAATCATAGTGTCGCCGCTTTTCCGCCAAGCGACTGCCGCCCTGCATTGCGAAAAGGCTTGTGTGCGTTGACCCGGTCCTTTCGGTTCCGGATTCCTCAGCCCCCAGCCCCCCGGGGCCGTCAGGATCGGGTCTGTTCGCACGACAAGGAGGGCCAACGCGAGTTGGTCCTTTTTTGTTTGGGTCGGTTTTGTCTGTGTCGGGATGTTTCTGCCTCGACGCATATCTCACCATCTCCGCACAAACTCTCTCCCCTCATCCTGAGGAGCCGCGAAGCGGCGTCTCGAAGGATCGAGGCCGAGCTGCCTCAGTAGGGCCTGCATGGTTCGAGACGGCGCTGACGCGCCTCCTCACCATGAGGATTGAGAGCGTGCTTGAGTCGGAAGATTCGAAGTGTGCGCGTCAGTGCAGCGACGTATACGCCGCGCCCAGCATCGGGCCCGGCTTCTCGCGGCTGCCGTCCTGAACATAGACCACGGCACCGTCGACGCCGTCGCGCGTGAGGTTCTCGATCGGCACCGTCCAGCTTTCCGGACGGCCGGTCCAGTCGCCGACCTTGAGCAGGTTGCGCACCACGTTGTGATAGATGACCTGCTGTCCGCGATTTTCGCCGCGGCTGATCGCGATCGGCACCGATTTCGCAATCGAGCAGATCCAGACCTCGCCGTGGGACACGGTCGGCTCGTTGCTCGCGGCCACCGAGACGTTGATCTGCTTGCCCGCGAGCGACATCGTCACCGGCACGCTCATCACGCCCGTGCCCGTGTCGGTTTTGCCGATCGCGCTTTCGATGCCGGTGCGGTCGCTGCCGACGACATGCGTGGAGCCGTTGACCACGACCTGCGGTGTGTAGACTTCGCGGTCGCCGCGCATGCGCGAATAGGCACGCTGCCGTGCAGAGAAGCGCGAATCGGCCAATGTGTCCTTCCAGCCGAGATAGTCCCAATAGTCGATCGGCATGCTCAGCGCGATGATCGAAGGATCGCGGGCGAGGTCGCCGATGATCTTGTCGGCCGGCGGGCAGGAGGAGCAGCCCTGCGAGGTAAACAATTCGACAACGGCGCGGGGATCAGCCTCGGCAGGACGAATGACGGCGACGATTGCACAGAGACCAAGAGCTCCCGACCAGAGGGCGCCGGACCAGCGTGAAACCAGATGAGAAGCCGTCATTGTTGTCATGTCGAACGCCGTACACCATTGCTCGTGAGAGGGAAATCTTACCGCCGGATGGTCACCGTAGTCTTACGGGCCTCACACTTTCGTCCGCCAAAGTAACCGTCCAAAGCGTGGGGTTCTCCGCCGGGCGGGCCCATCTGAAGCCTGCCGCAAACGCGTGAAGGCGGCCTTGTGATAGGCCGCCTTCGTGTAACCTACTACTCACTTCGCAGTGAGCCACCGTTCACAAGTCCGCGCTTACGCCGCGAGCTTGCGCAGCACGTAGTGCAAGATGCCGCCGTTGCGGTAGTATTCCAGCTCGTCCAGCGTATCGATGCGGCAGAGCAGCGAAACGCGCTGCAGCGAACCGTCGCCGGAGACGATCTCCGCGGTCAGCTTCTGGCGCGGCTTGAGCTCGCCGACGAGGCCGCGCAGCGTGACCTTCTCGTCGCCCTTCAGACCGAGCGACGACCAGGAGGTGCCGTCCTCGAACGTCAGCGGCAGCACGCCCATGCCGACCAGGTTGGAGCGGTGGATGCGCTCGAAGCTCTGGCAGATCACGGCGCGCACGCCGAGCAGACGCGTGCCCTTCGCGGCCCAGTCGCGCGAGGAGCCGTTGCCGTATTCGGCGCCGGCGAACACCACCAGCGGCACCTGCTCCTGCTGGTACTTCATCGCGGCGTCGTAGATCGACATCTGCTCGCCGTCTGGCCAGTGTTTTGTCAGACCGCCCTCAGGGATATTTCCATCCGCGCCCTTGAGCATGAAGTTCTTGATGCGGATATTGGCGAAGGTGCCGCGCATCATGACTTCATGGTTGCCGCGCCGCGTGCCGTACTGGTTGAAGTCGGCCGGACGTACCTGGTGTTCGCTGAGATATTTGCCGGCGGGCGAGGTGAGCTTGATCGAACCGGCCGGCGAGATGTGGTCGGTGGTGATCTTGTCGCCGAACATGGCGAGGATGCGGGCCTCGACGATGTCGGTGACCGGCTCCGGCTCCTTCTTCATGCCTTCGAAATAGGGCGGGTTCTGCACATAGGTCGAGCTCATGTTCCAACGATAGGTCTCGCTCTCGACCGTCTTGATCTTGCGCCAGTTGGTGTCGCCCTTGAACACGTCGGCATACTTTTTCTTGAAGATCGCCGCGGTCACGAACTTCTTCATGAAGGCGTTGATCTCCTTCGTCGTCGGCCAGATGTCCTTCAGGTAGACCGGCTTGCCGTCCTTGCCTTCACCGAGCGGTTCGATGGCGAGGTTCTTGGTGACGGTGCCCGCGAGCGCGTGGGCGACCACGAGCGGCGGCGAGGCCAGATAGTTCGCCTGCACGTCCGGCGAGACGCGGCCTTCGAAGTTGCGGTTACCGGAGAGCACGGCAGCCGCGACGATGCCGTTGTCGTTGATCGACTTCGAGATCTCCTCGGGCAGCGGACCGGAATTGCCGATGCAGGTGGTGCAGCCGAAACCGACCAGGTTGAAGCCGACCTTGTCGAGATCGGCCTGGAGACCGGAATCGGCGAGATAGGCCGCCACCACCTGGCTGCCCGGGGCGAGCGAAGTCTTCACCCACGGCTTTGCCTTGAGGCCCTTCGCGGCGGCGTTGCGCGCCAGCAGACCGGCGCCGATCAGCACGCTCGGGTTCGAGGTGTTGGTGCAGGAGGTGATCGCGGCGATCACGACGTCGCCATGGCCGATGTCGAACTTCTTGCCCTCGACGGCAAAGCGCTTCGCCGGCTCCTCGGCCTTCTTGTATTCGGTGGCGAGCGCGAGCGAGAAGCCCTCGGCCACGGACGGCAGCGCAATGCGGCCTTCGGGGCGCTTCGGACCGGCCATCGACGGCACGACGTCACCGAGGTCGAGCGTCAGCGTCTCCGTGAACACCGGATCGGCCGACTTGGCGGTGCGGAACAGCCCTTGCGCCTTGGCATAGGCCTGCACCAGCGCGACGCGCGCCGAGGCCCGGCCGGAGGTCTTGAGATAATCGAGTGCGGCGGCATCGACCGGGAAGAAACCGCAGGTCGCGCCATATTCGGGCGCCATGTTGGCGATGGTCGCCTTGTCGGCGACCGAGAGATGGTCGAGGCCGGGGCCGAAGAACTCGACGAACTTGCCGACGACGCCGAGCTTGCGCAGCATCTGCGTGACCGTCAGCACGAGGTCGGTCGCGGTGACGCCTTCCTTCATCGCGCCCTTCAGCTTGAAGCCGACGACGTTGGGCAGCAGCATCGACAGCGGCTGACCGAGCATGCAGGCTTCGGCCTCGATGCCGCCGACGCCCCAGCCGAGCACGGCGAGACCGTTGACCATGGTGGTGTGGGAATCGGTGCCGACCAGCGAGTCGGGATAGGCGACCTCGAAGGTGCCGGTCTTCTTGCCGACCGTCATCTTCTCCTTCTTGGTCCAGACCGTCTGGGAGAGATATTCGAGATTGACCTGGTGGCAGATGCCGGTGCCGGGCGGCACGACGGAGAAGTTCGAGAACGCCTTCTGGCCCCATTTCAGGAACTCGTAGCGTTCCTGGTTCTGCTTGTATTCCTCGGTGACGTTCTTGCCGAACGCCTTGTTGTCACCGAAGAAGTTCACGATCACGGAGTGGTCGATGACGAGGTCGACCGGCACCAGCGGATTGATCTTCTCGGCATCGCCGCCAAGCTTCTGCATCGCGTTGCGCATCGCGGCGAGATCGACCACGGCGGGGACGCCGGTGAAGTCCTGCATCAGCACGCGCGCCGGGCGGAAGGCGATCTCATGCTCCAGCGACTTCTTGCGCAGCCACTTCGACACCGCGACGATGTCTTCCTTCTTGACCGAGCGGCCGTCCTCGTTGCGGAGCAGGTTCTCGAGCAAGACCTTCATCGAATAGGGGAGTTTCGAAATTCCCTTCAGACCATTCTTCTCGGCCGTGGGCAGGCTGTAATAGACATAGGTCTTGGCGCCGACCTTGAGGGTCTTTTTGCATTTGAAGCTGTCGAGCGAGGTCATGTAGGAAATCCCAATTGTCAGTTATACCCGGCAGGGTATTTTAACACCGTCAGCGTAGGCAGGCTGAGTCGCTTGCAGGGGCAGGTTGAGTTGCTGCATCAAGTAGTTCCGGGCTTATAGAAGCTTTCTAACCGCGCCGCCACAGCCACAAACGTGCCGCGGCAATCCGCGAGCCAAAAATTCCCATACGCTACCCCAAGTTTTCCTGAGGCCTGACGTTGAGCGGGCTGGTACGAGGCGAGATGCAGCTTTCCGGACATGGGGTCACATGCGTGCGGGGCGGCCGCGAGGTGTTTGCCGGGCTCGATTTCGGGGCCGTCTCCGGCGAAGCCGTGGCGGTCGTCGGCCGCAACGGATCGGGCAAGACCTCGCTGCTGCGGCTGATCGCGGGCCTGCTCATTCCGGCGGGCGGCACGATCGCGCTGGATGGAGGTGACGCCGAGCTGACATTGCCGGAGCAATGCCATTATCTCGGTCATCGCGACGCCCTGAAGCCAGCCCTGAGCGTGGCGGAGAATCTGACGTTCTGGGCCGATTTCTTGGGCGGCGAGCGTTTCGACGCCGGCGAGAGCCTCGCCACCGTCGGGCTCGACCATGCCGCCGATCTGCCCGCCGCCTTCCTGTCCGCAGGCCAGCGCCGCCGGCTCTCGCTGGCCCGCCTGCTGACCGTCCGCCGGCCGGTCTGGCTCTTGGACGAGCCGACCACGGCACTGGATGTCGCGGGCCAGGACATGTTTTCCGGATTGATGCGCGAGCACTTGGCGCGCGGCGGCCTGATCGTCGCCGCCACCCACGCCCCCCTCGGGATCGATTCGCGGGAGCTGCGGATCGGGGGTGCGGTGTGATTCCGATGGACCCTCAGTTTTCCGAGCGGCGGGGTGCCGCTCTCTCCGTTCCCTCCCCCCTTGTGGGGGAGGGTCAGGGAGGGGGGTGCGGCGGGCGACACTTTCTCGGATCAAGCGCTGGAAAAACGGGCTATCTGTTGCTGGCCGCGCGCGAACGATCCGCATCTCTCCCGGGGCCACCCCTCTCCCCCGCCCTCCCCCACAAGGGGGGAGGGAGCGCAGTTTGCCCTGGGCACCAGCCGAGCTCTTATGGCCGTCTCGCCGTG
Organism: Bradyrhizobium sp. JR4.3; assembly: GCF_040547695.1. Lineage (NCBI taxonomy): Bacteria > Pseudomonadati > Pseudomonadota > Alphaproteobacteria > Hyphomicrobiales > Nitrobacteraceae > Bradyrhizobium > Bradyrhizobium sp. JR4.3. The sequence continues at coordinate 71,254 of NZ_JBEPQF010000024.1, forward strand.
GAAAGAGCCAACCCATGACCGCCCTGTCTGCCCTGATCCGCCGGGACATCCGGATTGCGCTCCGCGTCGGCGGCGGGGCGTTGATTGGCGTGCTGTTCTTCCTGACCGTGGTGGTGCTGATGCCGTTTGCGGTGGGGCCGGATCTGGCACTGCTGTCGCGGCTCGGGCCGGCGATCCTGTGGCTGGGGGCGCTGCTGGCGAGCCTGCTCACCCTGGACCGGCTGTTCATGGCCGACCACGAGGACGGCTCGCTCGACCTGATCACGATGAGCCGGACCCCGCTGGAACTCGCCTGCGCGGCAAAGGCGCTGGCGCATTGGCTGGCCGCCGGCCTGCCGCTGATCGTCGCAACCCCCGTGCTCGGCCTGCTGCTCAACCTCGACATGGTCGCGACCGGCGCGGTGGCGCTGACGCTGCTCGCCGGCACCCCGGCGCTGACGTTCACCGGCATGATCGGCGCGGCGCTGGCGGTGACGCTGCATCGTGGCGGCTTGCTGATGGCGGTTCTGGTGCTCCCACTGTCGATACCGGTCTTGATCTTCGGCGTCGCGGCCTCGCAGGCGGCGATCGTCGGACCCATGACGTTCGGCGCGCCGTTCTCGATCCTGTGCGCGCTGTCGCTGGTCAGCCTCGTGATCGGCCCGTTCGCGGCTGCGGCGAGCCTGAAGCATGGGCTGGATTGAGATGGGCTGGACTGACCTTGACCCCGATCAACTTTCGCTGCGGACTTTCGTGCTGATTGCGTGAGCGCTTACCTGTGATTATCAGGATACCATGACGCTGATCGACCTCGCCAACCCCACACGGTTCCTCGCGCTGACGGCGCGGCTGCTGCCGTGGCTTGCGGCTGCGACAATCATCCTGCTCGCGATCGGGCTCTATCAGTCCGCCACCGCGCCCGACGACTATCAGCAGGGCGCGACGGTGAAGATCATGTTCATCCACGTGCCCAATGCCTGGCTGTCGATGTTCGTGTGGGGCGTGATGAGCATCGCCTCGCTGGGCACGCTGGTGTGGCGGCATCCGCTGGCCGACGTCGCCGCCAAGGCGGCAGCTCCGATCGGTGCCAGCTTCACCTTCCTTGCGCTGCTGACGGGCTCGCTGTGGGGCCGGCCGATGTGGGGCACCTATTGGGAATGGGACGCGCGGCTGACGTCGGTGCTGATCCTGTTCCTGATGTATCTCGGCCTGATGGCGCTGTGGCGCGCGGTCGACGAGCCCTCCCGCGCGGCGCGCGCCGCCGCCGTGCTGACGCTGGTCGGCGCGCTCAACCTGCCCATCATCAAGTTCTCGGTCGACTGGTGGAACACGCTGCACCAGCCGGCGTCAGTGATGCGGATGGGCGGCTCGTCGCTCGACAAATCCTTTTTGATTCCGTTGCTGGTGATGGCGATCGCGTTCACCCTGCTGTTCGTCACGCTGCATCTGGCTGCGATGCGCAACGAGATTTTGCGCCGGCGCGTGCGGTCCCTGCAGATGATGCAGGCGAGCCGTGTGGCCTTTTCAGAAGTCGGCACCGGCTCGCGCGAGGGCAGCACGTCAAAAGAAGCTGGGGCTGCATGATCATGTCGCTCGGTCCCTACGCGTCCTTCATCGTGACGTCCTATGTCGCGGCCGCCCTTGTGGTCGTGATCCTGATCGGCTGGATCGTGCTCGATTATCGTAGCCAGACACAGCGCCTGCGCGAGCTCGAGCGCAGCGGCGTGACCCGCCGCTCCGGCCGTAGCGCGACGGATCGGCCATGAGAGATCGAGAATGAGCGAGCAATCATGAGCGAGCAATCGACGTCCGCTCCGCCACAGCGCCGCACCTTCCTGATGGTGCTGCCGCTGATCGCCTTCATTGCGCTGGCGGTGTTGTTCTGGTTCCGGCTTGGCAGCGGCGATCCCTCGCGGATCCCTTCCGCGCTGATCGGGCGGCCTGCGCCGCAAACCATGCTGCCGGCGCTCGAGGGATTGCAGGCTGACAACGCGCAGGTCCCCGGCCTCGATCCCGCTGCGTTCAAGGGCAAGGTCAGCCTCGTCAATGTCTGGGCGTCCTGGTGCGTGCCGTGCCACGACGAGGCGCCGCTGCTGACCGAACTGGCAAAAGACAAGCGCTTCCAGCTCGTCGGCATCAACTACAAGGATGCCGCCGACAATGCGCGGCGCTTCCTGGGGCGCTACGGCAACCCGTTCGGCCGCGTCGGCGTCGATGCCAACGGCCGCGCCTCGATCGAATGGGGCGTCTATGGCGTGCCGGAGACTTTCGTCGTCGGTCGCGAAGGCACCATCGTCTACAAGCTGGTGGGACCGATCACGCCGGAGAATTTGCGGACGGTGTTGTTGCCGCAGATGGAGAAGGCGTTGAAGGCGGCGGGGAGCTGATCGCCGCTCTCGTGCCCCGGACGCTGCGCAGCGCGTGAGCGGTGCGCTGCAGAGCCGGGGCCCATGTCACAGCGCGACGCGTTGCCTTCTGGGTCCCGGCTCTGCGCAGCAGCGTTTCACGCTGCAGCGCGTCCGGGACACGGGACCCTCACCCCTTCCGCACATCCCCCGTCTCGGCCTCGCTCGCTTCCAGCGACGCCGGCTCGAGGTGATAGCGCTTGGTCAGCGGCATCTGGGCAATGGCGAAGATCATCGTGATCGGGGTGACGCCGAACACCTTGAAGTTGACCCAGAAGTCCGTGCTCTGGGTGCGCCAGACGATCTCGTTCAGCACCGCCATGCCGGCGAAGAACAGCGCCCAGCGCAGCGTCAAGATGCGCCAGCCCTGCGGCGTCAGATTGAACATCTGGTCGAACATCACGGCGATGAAGGAGCGGCCGAACAACAGGCCGCCGCCGAGGATCGCAGCGAACAAAGCGTAGATGATGGTCGGCTTGAGCTTGATGAAGGTCTCGTCGTGCAGCACCAGGGTCAGCGTGCCGAACACCAGCACGATGACGCCTGTTACGATCGCCATGATCGGGATGTGCCTAGTCACCACATAGGAGGCGATCATCGCCGCCACGATCGCGACCATGAAGGCGCCGGTCGCGGCGAACAGATTGAACTTCGCATTCACGAAGAAGAACACGAGCAGCGGGCCGAGCTCGGTCGCGAGCTTGAACAGCGGATGCGGCTGGGTCTTATCCATTCTTCAGCTTTCGATTCCGGCAATCGCGCGGGCGAAATCGCGCGCGGTGAACGGCGCGAGATCGTCGACGCCTTCGCCGACGCCGATGAAATGCACCGGTAGTTTGAATTTTTCCGCGAGCGCCACCAGGATGCCGCCGCGGGCGGTGCCGTCGAGCTTGGTCATCACGAGGCCGGTGACGCCGGCGGTGCGATGGAAGGCCTCGACCTGCGACAGCGCGTTCTGGCCGACGGTGGCGTCCAGCACAAGCAGCACCGCATGCGGCGCAGTCGCGTCCACCTTGCGGATGACGCGCACGACCTTTTCGAGCTCGTTCATCAGCTCGGCCTTGTTCTGAAGCCGCCCGGCGGTGTCGATCAGGAGCACGTCGGTGGCCTGCTCCTTCGCCGCCGTCAGCGCGTTGAAGGCGAGGCTCGCCGAATCCGAGCCTTGTGCGCCCGATATGACGGGGGTCCTGGTGCGTTCGCCCCAGACCTTGAGCTGCTCGATCGCTGCGGCGCGAAACGTGTCGCCGGCCGCCATCATCACCTTGCGGCCTTCGGACGCGAATTTTTGCGAGAGTTTCCCGATGGTGGTGGTCTTGCCGGAGCCGTTGACGCCGACCACCAGGATGACGAACGGCTTCTTGCCGGCGTCGATCTCGAGCGGTTTCGCCACCGCCGCCAGCACCTTCTCGACCTCGGTCGCGACGACGTCCTTGACCTCGTCCGCCGAGATCGCCTTGTCGTAGCGCCCGTTACCGACCGCATCCGCGATCCGCACCGCGACCGAGGTGCCGAGGTCGGCGCGCAGCAGCACGTCCTCGATGTCGTCGAGCATGGCGCGGTCGAGCTTGCGCTTGGTGACGAGGTCGGCGACCGCGGTCCCGAGCGAGGACGAGGTGCGCTTCAGCCCGTCGGACAGGCGGCGCCACCAGCTCAGCTTGGGGGTCTCGGGGGTGGTATCGTTCATGGTGGCGGTGTGTTAGCCGTTCCGGCTCGCAAACGAAAGTCTTGACCGAAAGTCCTGCAATTGCTCGATGTTCCCGAATTGACCGCCGAGGAAATCTTAGGCCGCGTGCTCCATCGCGACGGATTGATGCTGGTCATCGACAAGCCGGCCGGCCTGCCGGTGCATCGCGGACCCAAGGGCGGCGCTAATCTGGAAACCTCCTTCGACGCGCTTCGTTTCGGCTTGCCGCGGCCGCCGGTGCTGGCCCACCGGCTGGACAAGGACACCTCCGGTTGCCTCGTGCTCGGCCGCCATCGCAAGGCGACGGCGTCGCTCGGCCTGCTGTTCAAGCATGGCAAGATCGGCAAGACCTACTGGACCATCGTCGAGGGCGGCCCCACTGAGGACGAAGGCACCATCGACATGCCCCTCGGCCGGCTCAATGCCGAGCGCGGCTGGTGGCAGAAGCCCGATCCCGAGGGCCAGAAGGCCATCACCAACTGGAAGGTGATGGGCCGGGGCGACGGCCTGACCTGGCTCGCCATGGAACCGGTGACCGGACGGACCCATCAATTGCGGGTGCATTCGTCGGCGACCGGCTGGCCGATCTTCGGCGATAACATTTACGGCAACGGCCCGCGCTTCGGCGAGCCGAAGCTACACCTGCATTCCCGCGAGATCGTGGTGCCGATCTCTCGGAACAAGGAGCCGGTCCGCGTGGTGGCGCCGGCCCCACCCCACATGCACGAGCGGCTCCGGGCCTGCGGGTGGAACGGAGAATAATCCTGTCAGTCCCTCATGGTGAGGAGGCCGCGTAGCGGCCGTCTCGAACCATGCAGGCCCGCATCTCGCCCGCGGCCATCCTTCGAGACGCCCGCTTTGCGGGCCCCTCAGGATGAGGGCAGTGCCCGCCGCGCTCCCTATAGTTTACGAAACGTTCAGTGCTCGTCGCTAATGATAATGGTTGCTTAGAACAAGCTTCCGTCAATCTGCTCAGGACGAGCTGCGCGTCATGTCCACGGCCGAATTATCGATCATCGACGAGGTCGAGTCCGCGCTTCGGACTGGCTCGGCGGAAAAGGGCCTGGCAACAGCCCGCCGCGTCACCGACCTGTTCCTGTCCTCCGCCGGCAGTTTCGATGACGAGCAGATCGCCCTGTTCGACGACGTGCTCGATCGCCTGATCGGCACCATCGAGCTCCGGGCCATCGCCGACATGGGCGCACGCGTTGCGCTCGCCGAGATCAGCGCGCAACTCGCCCCGATCGCGCAGGCGCCGCCATCGGTCATTCGCCGCCTCGCCAACAATGACGAAATCCGCATCGCCGGTCCCGTGCTGCGGGAATCCGCGCGCCTCGACGATGGCGCGCTGGTGCAGATCGCATCATCCAAGGGCGAGCCGCATCTGCTCGCGGTCGCCGGACGTTGGTGGCTGAGGGAGATCGTCACCGATGCATTGCTGGCGCGGCGCTATCCCAGCGTCAGCCGGCGGCTCGCCGCCAATCCCGGGGCGCGCGTGTCCGGAAACGGATTTGCTGTCATCGTCGGACAAGCCGAGGCCGATCCCGAGCTCGCGGTCAGCGTCGGCGTCCGCGTCGATCTGCCGTCAGACCTGCGCCGTCAATTGCTGCGCTCGGCGAGCGATGCCGTGCGGACCCGTCTGTTGTCGCGCGCGCCGCCGCATCTGTTCGAGGAGATCCAGACCGCGATCGCCGCCGTCACCGTCGGTGTCGAGCGCGAGATGTCGGGGGTCCGCGATTTCGAAGGTGCCAAGCGCGCCGTCGCGGGCCTCAAGGCGGCCGGCCAGCTCAGCGAAGCGACGCTGCTCGGCTTCGCCACGCAGCGGCGCTACGAAGAGGCGGTGGCCGCATTGGCCGCATTGTCGGGATCGACCGTCGAAGTGATTCGCCCGCTGATGCAAAGCCTGCGCGAGGACGGCCTGCTGGTGCCATGCAAGGCGGCGCAGCTCACCTGGGAAACCACCGCCGCCGTGCTCGAAAGCCGCTTTGCGAGCGGCGCGATGAAGCCCGCCGATATCGCAAGGGCTCAAAGCAACTACGCGCGCATGACCCCGGAGAATGCGCGGCGGACGCTGCGGTTCTGGCAGGTGCGGGCGTTGTAGGCGCGTTAGAGACGCTGCGCGCCAAATATTCCGCCGTCGTCCTGGCGAAAGCCAGGACCCATAACCACCGAATTCAGTTTGGCGAAGACTGCTAGTTGGCCGTCGCGTGCGACAACTTCTCCCTGGGGTAATGGGTCCTGGCTTTCGCCAGGACGACGGCGGAGCAAGTTCAGCGTCTCGAGAGCTAAACCGTCAGCCGCGCGCCATCATGACTGGCGATCCGGAGCGGCACGACGCTGCCGATACGCTCGCCCGCAATCGCCACCGGCAGATAATGCTCCGTGCGTCCCTGACCGTCGCTCTCGATCAGCACCTCACGCGTGGCGCCGATCTCGGCTTGCAGCCGGTGGCGCAATGCCACTTCGCCCGCCGCACGCAGCCGCTTCGCACGCTCCTTGATCGCACCGCCCGCAACCTGTGGCATCCGCGCGGCCGGCGTGCCGGGACGCGGCGAATAGGGGAAGACGTGGAGGAAGGTCAGGCCGCATTCCTCGACCAGATCGAGCGAACGCGAGAACATCTCCTCGGTCTCGGTCGGAAAGCCCGCAATGATGTCGGCACCCAGCGCGATATCCGGGCGCAGGCGACGGACCTGGTCGCAGAACGCGATGGCGTCGCCGCGTGTATGTCGCCGCTTCATGCGCTTCAAGATCATGTCGTCGCCGGACTGCAGCGACAGGTGCAGATGCGGCATCAGCCGCGAATCCTCGGCGATGGCATCCAAGAGATCGCTGTCCGCCTCGATCGAATCGATCGATGAGATGCGCAGGCGCCTCAGCTCCGGCACATGCCGCAAGATCTGCTTCGTCAGCATGCCGAGCTTCGGCGCGCCCGGCAGGTCCGTGCCGTAACTGGTGAGGTCGACGCCGGTCAGCACGATCTCGGCATGGCCGCGCTCGACCAATGCCCGCACCTGATCGACCACGGCGCCCATCGGCACCGAGCGCGAATTGCCGCGCCCGAACGGGATGATGCAGAAGGTGCAGCGATGGTCGCAGCCGTTCTGCACCTGCACGAACACGCGCGGCAGGCCGCTCGCAAAGCCGTCGACGAGATGCGGCGCCATCTCCTTCACCGACATGATGTCGCTGACGGCGATTTTTTCGCTGGCACCGAGATCGAACGCCGTACGCGCCTCGCGCCATGCGGACGACCGCATCTTGTCGTCATTGCCGACGACGCGGTCGACTTCGGCCATCCCGGCAAACATGCCGCTTTGCGTCTGCGCCGCGCAACCGGTGACGACGATGCGTGCTCCCGGCCGCTCGCGCTTCAATTTGCGGATCGACTGCCTCGCCTGCGCCACCGCCTCGTTGGTGACGGCGCAGCTATTAATGACGATGGTATCGGAGAGGCCTGCGCCCTCGGCCTCGCGGCGGATCACCTCGGCCTCGAAGGCATTGAGGCGGCAGCCGAAGGTGACGATGTCGACGGTCATTACCCGACCGACGCGAACAGCGCGGGATCGAAACTGCCTTCATATTCGAAGGTCGCCGTGCCCGTCATCAGCACGTGATCGTCGCGCTCGCGCCATTCGATCCCGAGCTTGCCGCCGGGCAGCGTGATCTCGACATTGCGCTCGGCGCGCTTCAGCCGCGCCGCCGCGACCGCCGTGGCACAGGCGGCCGAGCCGCAGGCCCTGGTCAGGCCGGCGCCGCGCTCCCAGGTGCGGATCGTGATGTGCTGGGGATCGACGATATGGGCGAGCGTGATGTTGGCGCGCTCCGGGAAGATCGGATGGTTCTCCAGCAGCGGACCGAAACGCTCGAGGTCGTAGGCGTTGACGTCATCGACCCAGAAGATCGCATGCGGATTGCCCATGCTGACCACCGAGGGCGAATGCAGGATCGGATTGTCGATCGGGCCGATCTGCAATTCGATGTAGCGGGTGTCCCGGAATTCCTGGTCGAGCGGAATGTCCTGCCAGCCGAATTTTGGCGCGCCCATGTCCACCGTATAAAGATCGGGCGCCGGACCCTGCCAGGCATTGAGCAGGCCCGCGGCCGTCTCGAACGTTGCATTGGTCTGGCCGGTCTTCTCGAAGATGCGGCGGACGACGCAGCGCATACCGTTGCCGCAGGCGCCTGCCTCGGAGCCGTCACTGTTGTAGATGCTGATGAAGGCTTCGGTGCCGTCGAAGCGCGGCTTCTGCAGCACCATGAGCTGATCAAAGGGCACGCCGCCTCGCGCCGATGCCACCGCGCGGGCATCGTCCGGGGTGACCTTTGAGGTGGAATCGCGCATGTCGACAACGACGATCTCGTTGCCGATGCCGTTCATCTTGGCAAATGCGTGGTTGGCCAGCGCGCTCATGAAAATTCCCGAATTTCGCCTGCCTTATATGGCGATCCTGGCCGGCTTGGCCAGTAATTTGCCGCCGAGAGCCAGGACGCTGCCATGACGCATCTGTCATGGGACGAATTCGGCGCTCGCGTGTTAGAACGGCGCAATTCGCGCAAACCGGGACGGCGCAGCCGGATTGAGGCTTTGGCGGGTTAAGGCCTTGGTGCGCAAGGTTTTGGGGAGAATAAAAATGTTCAGGTTTCGTCGTCTCGCTTTGGCCGCGCTGATCCCGGCAGCAGCCTTGTCGTTTGGTCTGTCCGCCACGCTGGCCCAGACGCCGAGCCCGGCGCCGGCGGCATCAGCGAGCCCCTCGCCGGCCCCGTCAGCTTCGCCCTCCCCGGCCGCGAGCGCGGCACCCGTGGCCACCCCGTCGCCGGCGGCAAGCGCTTCGCCCTCGCCCGCAGCCAGTGCCTCACCGAGCCCGGCCGCCCCGCCGCCCGCTGCGGCCGCTACGCCGGCTCCCGTGCAGACGGCCGATCCCTTCGGACAGGAGACCACGCTCGAGCCCAAGAAGGTCGTGATGGTCAAGGGCACTGCCAATTGGGACTCTGCCTTCGACACGCTGATCGACGCCTTCAAGGCACTGAACACGCTGCTGGACAAGCAGGGCATCAAGCACGCCGGCAATTCGATGATTGTCTACACTTCGACTGACGATACCGGCTTCACCTTCCTTGCCGAGATCCCGGTCGAGCAAGACCCGAAGAACTTGCCCAAGGACATGAGCATCGGCAAATCGCCGGAGGGCAAGGCGCTGAAATTCGTCCATCGCGGCTCCTACGACAACATGGACAACACCTATGAGGCGATCACCAATCACCTCGACGACAAGAAGCTGGAAGCCAAGGACACTTTCATCGAGGAATACCTCACCGACCCCCTGAAGACGGCCGAGGACAAACTCGTGATCAATGTTTTCGTGCCGCTGAAGTGAGACTGATGAACAAGCCTGCCATCCTTTTGACCTCCCTCGTTACGTCCTTTGCCGCCGTGCTGCCGGCAGCGCCCGCGCTCGCCGACGATTTTCCGTCCGCGATTTCGGTGAGCGGCGAAGCCACGATCTCCGCCGCGCCTGATCTGGCGCAGATCGACGCCGGCGTCGCCAACGACGCCAAATCCGCGAAGGAAGCCTCCGACGCCAACAACGCCGCGATGGGCAAGGTGCTGCTGGCGCTGAAGGGCGCAGGCATTGACGAGAAGGATTACCAGACCTCGCGGCTGTCGCTGCAGCCGCAATACGGCCAGAACAAATCCACCGGCGCCTCGCCCGTGGTCGGCTTCCGCGCCTCAAACCGCGTCACCGTGAAGATCCGCGACGTGACCAAGGTCGCCGCCATCATCGACACACTGGTCGGCGCCGGCGCCAACGATATCGGCAACATCTCTTTCGAGGTGACGCAGGCCTCAAGACTGCTCGACGATGCCCGCGAGAAGGCTGTCGCAGACGCCCGCCGCAAAGCGGAGATCTACGCCAAGGCCACTGGCGTCACGCTCGGCGCGCCGCTGAGTGTGTCCGAAGGCGGCGCTCCGATGCCGCTGTTCAAGGGACGCATGGCCGCAGCGCCGATGGCCGCAGGCGGCGCGGCCGTTGCGCCCGGCGAGGAAACGCTGGCGGTGACGGTGAATGTGAGCTGGGCGATCAAGCAGGGGCAGTGAGGCAGCTGCCGCTACAGATTCAATTGTCGTCCCGGCGAAGGCCGGGACCCACAACCACCGAATGCGATTTGGCAAGGATTGGTCATTGCCACCTCGCGCCATAACTTCTTCTGAGGAGTATGGGTCCCGGCCTTCGCCGGGACGACAGAGGTGTTAGCAGCGGCGACGAAGCTAAATCTCCACCACCTGCCCCGGCTTCATCGCCACAAATCTTTCCTGCGGAACCTTTGCGGCATCGAGTGCTTCGACCAGCGCCTTCGCTGGCGCGTCGATCGCCTCATCGGTCAGCTGAAACGTGCCGTGGTGATGCCCTAGTGCTTTCTGCGCGCCGCAATCCGCCAGCGCCTTCACCGCGTCTTCCGGGTTCATGTGCTGATCGCGCATGAACCAGCGCGGCTCGTAGGCGCCGATCGGGAGGATCGCCAGACGGAGCGGCCCGTGCTTGTCGGCGACGCGGCGGAAATGCCCGCCATCGCCATAGCCGGAATCGCAGACGACGTAGATTTTCCCCGCAGGCGTCTCCAGCACGAAACTCGCCCACAGCGCCTTGTTGCGATCGAACATGCCGCGCGCCGACCAGTGCCGGGTCGGCACCAGCGTCACGGCGATGCCGCCGCCGAGCTCGACGCGATCGTGCCAGTCGAACGCTTCCACCTTGATCGTCGCATCGGTGCTGCGCATCGTGACGTCGTTGCCGAGCGGGGTCACCACACGCGGGGCGAAATTCTTGGCGAGCCGCGACAACGTCGCCATGTCGAGATGATCGTAATGGCCGTGCGAGACCAGCACGGCATCAATTTTCGGCAGCTTGTCGAAGGCAATGCCGGGATCGTTGTGCCGCTTCGGCCCGGCAAAGCTGACGGGCGAGACCCGCGTCGACCAGACGGGATCGACGAGAATGTTGAGGCCGCCGGTCTGGATGAGCCAGCTGGCGTGGCCGATGAAGGAGAGCCGCACCTTGTTGCCGTCGACGCGGTTCGGCGGGGTGTCGGCATGGGGGCTCGGCGCCCAATCCGGCCAGGTCGCGCGCTGCCGCTTGCCGCCGAACTGCCAGCGCAGGACCTCACGAAGCGATCGTGGCGGCGCGCCGTCCGGATCGAAGAAGGTCAGTCCGTCGAAATGGTCGGAGACCGGGCCGTCATAGGTTTTCATGCGGGACATCCAAAGGGAGGGCACGCCGACCAATGCGCTGGCCCCGGCGAGCAGTCCGAAAAGGCGGCGGCGGGTGATCGGCACGGATCTGGCTTCAGGGATGGTCGGAGGGGCAGGACATTACCGCTATATGGGCGGGGTCTGCGGAAAAGGAACCCAATGCCGAAAATGTCATATTTTCAAGGCCTTGCCCTCCCGAAGGCGTCCCGGCGTCCTAACTTTCCTTGACTTTCGGGCGGGAGCGGCGTTTAACCCCGGCACTTTCTCGGAAAGGCTTTCTTTTCGACCCGCCCACTGGCCCCAGAGGCCAGAGGCCAACGCCCGACAGCGCGATGCGCCCTCGGGCGTAAAGGTGTTTGGATTTCTGCTCCCTCGCCCCGCTCTTGCAGGGAGAGGTTAAAGAGGACAACGGCATTGTTCGACAATCTGTCGGAACGGCTTGGCGGCATTCTCGATCGTCTGACGGGGCGCGGTGCGCTGACCGAAAAGGACGTCGACGCCGCCATGCGCGAGGTGCGCCGCGCGCTGCTGGAAGCCGACGTCGCCCTCGAAGTGGTGCGCAGCTTCACCGAGCGGGTCCGCGAGCAGGCGATCGGCGCCACCGTCGTCAAGTCGGTGACGCCCGGCCAGATGGTGGTCAAGATCGTCCATGACGAGCTGATCAATACGCTCGGCGCCGAAAGCCAGACCATCGACATCAATTCCGTGCCGCCGGTGCCGATCATGATGGTCGGCCTGCAAGGCTCCGGCAAGACCACCACCACCGCAAAGCTCGCCCGTCGCATGGTCCAGCGCGACAAGCGCAAGGTGCTGATGGCCTCGCTCGACATCTACCGTCCCGCGGCGATGGAGCAGCTGGCCGTACTGGGCCGCGATCTCGACATTCCGACACTGCCGATCGTCGCCGGCCAGCAGCCGGCGCAGATCGCGAAGCGCGCGCTCGAGGCCGGCAAGCTCGGCGGCTACGACGTCGTGCTGCTCGACACCGCCGGCCGCACCACGCTCGACGAAGAGATGATGGCGGAAGCAGCAGCCATCAAAGCCGCCGCCAATCCGCATGAAGTGCTGCTGGTGGCGGACAGCCTCACCGGCCAGGACGCCGTCAACCTCGCCCGCGCCTTCGACGAGCGCGTCGGCCTCACCGGCATCGTGCTGACACGCGTAGACGGCGACGGCCGCGGCGGCGCCGCACTGTCGATGCGCGCGGTCACCGGCAAGCCGATCAAGCTGCTCGGCACCGGTGAAAAGACCGACGCGCTGGAGGATTTCCATCCCGACCGTATCGCCGGCCGCATCCTCGGCATGGGCGACGTGGTGTCGCTGGTCGAACGCGCTGCGGCCAATATCGACGCCGAAAAGGCCGCGCGCACCGCAGAGCGGATGCGCAAGGGTCAGTTCGACCTCAACGACATGCGCGAGCAGCTGTCGCAGATGGCCAATATGGGCGGCATCAGCGGGCTGATGGGCATGATGCCCGGCATCGCCAAGATGAAGAACCAGATCGCGGCCGCCGGCATCGACGACAAGATCTTGAAGCGCCAGGTCGCGGTGATCGATTCCATGACGCGCGACGAGCGCCGTCATCCCGATCTGCTCAAGGCCAGCCGCAAGAAGCGTATCGCCGCAGGTTCCGGCCAGAGCGTCGAGCAGGTCAACAAGCTGCTCAAGATGCACCGGAACATGGCCGACATGATGAAGGCCATGGGCTCCGGCAAGCGCGGTCCGCTCGCGGGCATCGCGCAGGCGATGGGCTTTGGCGGCGGCATGAAGCCGCCTTCGCCGGAAGAGATGAAGGCGCTGCAGGAAAAGATGCAGAGCGGCGGCGGACAAGGTCTGCCCAGCCTGCCGAAGGATTTGCCGCCCGGGCTGCGCCAGGGTCTGCCGAACGTTCCGGGTCTGACCGGGCTGAGCGGCAAGCCGATGCTGCCGGGCCTCGGCGGTTTCCCGGGCAAGAAGAAATGAGGAATTCGTCGCGGGAGATCGCAACGGTCTCGCGCAACGCGGAATACCAATCAACCGAACAAAACGTACTTTGAAGGAGAACTTAGATGTCCGTCGTTATCCGTCTCGCCCGCGCAGGCACCAAGAAGCGCCCCGTCTATCACGTCGTCGTCGCCGATTCGCGCTTTCCCCGCGACGGTCGCTTCATCGAGCGTCTCGGCTATTTCAACCCGCTGCTGCCGAAGGACAACGAGACCCGTCTGAAGCTCGACATGGACAAGGTGAAGGCCTGGCTCGCCAAGGGCGCGCAGCCGTCGGACCGCGTGTCCCGCTTCCTCGACGCCGCCGGCGTCAAGAAGCGCGAAGTGCGCAACAATCCCGAGAAGGCCGTGCCGCGCAAGGAGCGCAAGGCGCAGGCCGAAGCCGCCGCGAAGGGTTAAGGCCAGATCATGCCGGCGCTGGTCTGCGTCGCGCGGATCGGCGCCGCGCATGGTGTGCGCGGCGCGGTCAAACTGTGGACCTTTACCGAGGATCCATTTGCCGTGCGGAGCTACGGCCTGCTCTCGTCCAAGGATGGCAAGCGCCAGTTCGAGGTCGCAACGGCGCGCGCGGCCAAGGATTATCTGGTTGCGACGTTCAAGGGCGTCACGACCCGCGATGAGGCCGAGCGCCTCAACGGCATCGAGCTCTACGTCGCGCGCGAAAAGCTGCCCGCGACGGACGAGGGCGAATATTACCACACCGATCTGATCGGGCTCGCCGCCGTCACCACCGCCGGCGATGCGCTCGGCCGCGTGCTCGCGATCCACAATTTCGGCGCCGGCGACATCATCGAGATCGCGCCGCCCACGGGGACCACGATGCTGCTGCCGTTCACGGACGCGGTGGTGCCGGAGGTCGATCTCACCGGCGGCCGCGTCGTGATCGCGCTGCCGCAGGAGATCGCGGGGGAGGATCCCTCCCCGGGTCGTCCCGGCCTAGTGCGCAACTTGCGCACGGGGGGCCGGGACCCATAACCACAGGCCAGAATTTTTAGCTAAACTGATCGCTCCAGCCGTCGCCAAACGAAGTGCGGTGGTTATGGGTCCCATCTGCGCTCCGCTTGTCCGGGACGACAATAACTGAGATCCGATGACCAACCCCTCACCCTGGCGCGCGACGGTGCTGACGCTGTTTCCGGAGATGTTTCCGGGGCCGCTCGGCGTGAGCCTGGCCGGCCGGGCGCTGGCTGGCGGGCTCTGGGAGCTGGAGGCACGGGACATCCGGGCCTCGGCCACCGACCGCCATCGCAGCGTCGATGATACCCCGGCCGGCGGCGGACCGGGCATGGTGCTTCGGGCCGATGTTCTGGCGGCGGCCATCGATGCCGCCGGGATCGGCCCGGACCGGCCGAAACTGCTGATGAGTCCGAGGGGTCGGCCATTGACCCAGGCCCGGGTCACGGAGCTGGCCAAGGGTCCGGGTCCCCTGATCGTCTGCGGGCGGTTCGAGGGGGTGGACCAGCGCGTGATCGACGGGCGGGGCCTGGAGGAGGTCTCGATCGGGGATTACGTCCTCTCCGGCGGTGAAATCGCAGCCTTGGCCCTGATCGACGCCTGCGTCCGGCTGCTACCGGGCGTGATGGGCAAGGAAGCCTCGGGAACCGAGGAAAGCTTTTCGGACGGCCTGCTCGAATACCCCCAATACACCCGGCCGCAGCTGTTCGAGGGAACCCCGATCCCGGAGATCCTGACCTCGGGCGACCATGCCAAGGTCGCGAGCTGGCGGCGGGCGGAATCCGAGGCCCTGACGGCGGCCCGGCGACCGGATTTGTGGGCCCAGATCCCGAGCAAAGTCCCGAATCAGGCAGGACGCCAAAAAACGCCAAAAAACAAGACAGACGGGTGACAAACGCTCCGGCTTGCCTTATAGCAGCGGCCACATCCGCAATGGCTGGATAAACGAATTTCGCGCAGCCCCCGTTTTCCAAGGCTGGGCGCGCCGATGGAGATTTACCCATGAACCTGATCCAACAGCTCGAAAAAGAGCAATTCGACAAGCTCTCCGCCAACAAGGAGATCCCGGAGTTCGGCCCCGGCGATACCGTGATCGTCAACGTGAAGGTCGTCGAAGGCGACCGCACCCGCGTGCAGGCCTATGAAGGCGTTTGCATCGGCCGTTCCGGCGGCGGCCTCAACGAGAGCTTCACGGTGCGCAAGATTTCGTACGGCGAAGGCGTGGAGCGCGTGTTCCCGGTGATGTCGCCGATGATCGACTCGATCAAGGTGGTGCGCCGCGGCAAGGTGCGTCGCGCCAAGCTCTATTATCTCCGCAACCTTCGCGGCAAGTCGGCCCGCATCGTCGAGAAGAAGCAGGACCGCCCGGCTGCTGCCGTCAACGAGTAAGCTCCGCTTACAGACGAGTTTTAGAAAGCGCGGGGCCAAACCCCGCGCTTTTTTGTTGCGTCAGCCGTGCGCGTCAAAGCCCTCGCGATTCCGGTTCGGCCTGCTATATATTCCTGGAATGTTTCCAGATTTGACCAGCCTCTCGCCCGTCAAGCGCGTCGTCATCGACGATCGCTCGCGGCTGCCCGGCCGGTTCTTCGGACGCTTCGCGACCTCGGCAACGTCAGAGCTTACGCGCGCAGCCTAAAAGCTGCGCTGACGATTTTGTTGCCCCGCGCGCCAGCCGCGCAACCCGCTCGACACAACATTCTGGAGCTGACGCTCATGTCCAAGCCGACCACATTGTACGACAAGATCTGGAACGACCATCTGGTGCACGAAGCCGACGACGGCACCTGCCTGCTCTATATCGATCGTCATCTGGTGCACGAGGTCACTTCACCGCAGGCGTTCGAAGGCCTGCGCGCCACCGGCCGCAAGGTGCATTCGCCGGAAAAGACGCTCGCCGTCGTCGATCACAACGTGCCGACCACCGACCGCACCAAGCCGAACCCCGACCCTGAGAGCATCGAGCAGATCAAGGCACTCGCCGATAACGCCAGGGAATTCGGCATCGAATATTACGACGAGTTCGACAAGCGTCAGGGCGTCGTCCACGTCATCGGTCCCGAGCAGGGCTTCACGCTGCCCGGCACCACCATCGTCTGCGGTGACAGCCACACTTCGACGCATGGTGCGTTCGGCGCGCTCGCGCACGGCATCGGCACGTCGGAAGTCGAGCATGTGCTGGCGACGCAGACGCTGATCCAGAAGAAGGCGAAGAACATGCGCGTCACCGTCGACGGCAAATTGCCGGATGGTGTGACGGGCAAGGACATCATCCTCGCGATCATCGGCGAGATCGGCACCGCGGGCGGCACCGGCTACGTGCTCGAATACGCCGGCGACGCGATCCGCGCACTCAGCATGGAAGGCCGCATGACCGTCTGCAACATGTCGATCGAAGGTGGCGCGCGCGCCGGCCTCGTCGCGCCCGACCAGAAGGCGTTCGACTTCTTGCGCGGCCGCCCGAAGGCACCGAAGGGCGCCGACTGGGATGCGGCGATGCGTTACTGGGAGAAGTTGCGCTCGGACGAGGGCGCGCATTTCGACCACGAGCTGCGGCTCGATGCAGCGAAGCTGCCGCCGATCGTGACCTGGGGCACGAGCCCTGAAGACGTGATCTCGGTGACCGGCAGCGTGCCCGATCCCGACAAGATCGCGGACGAGGCCAAGCGCCTGTCGAAGCACCGCGCGCTGAAATATATGGGCCTGACCGCGGGAACGAAGATCACCGACATCAAGCTCGACCGCATCTTCATCGGCTCCTGCACCAACGGCCGGATTGAGGATCTGCGCGCCGCCGCCAAGATCGCGGAAGGCAAGCAGGTCGCAGGCGGCGTCAACGCCATGGTCGTGCCGGGCTCCGGCCTCGTGAAGGAGCAGGCCGAGGCTGAAGGTCTGGACAAGATCTTCATCAAGGCCGGCTTCGAATGGCGCGAGCCCGGTTGCTCGATGTGCCTCGCGATGAACCCCGACAAGCTGGCTCCGGAAGAGCGCTGCGCCTCGACCTCGAACCGCAATTTCGAGGGCCGCCAGGGCTTCAAGGGCCGCACCCATCTGGTGTCGCCGGCGATGGCCGCAGCCGCGGCGATCGCGGGTCACTTCGTCGACATCAGGGAGTGGCGGTAAGCCGCTCGTTTTAATTTGAGCGATTGCGGCAAACCGCCGTTAATCGGCAGCGCCGACACTGCGTCCTCGCGAACATTTCGCGAGGACACGAGCTCATGGCCAGCAAGCCTGAATATGTCGATCTGATCAGCGCGGCGACGCCCCAGCATCGGCGGCGCGCGGCACCGCTGCGCAAGGTCGCCAAGCCCGAGGTCGAGGAGACCTCGAAGCTCAGCCGCTGGCCGCCGGCGATGTTCAAGCAATGGAAGATCGAGAACCTGACGCGATGGACGTCGGCGTCGTGGAAACTGAAGGATTGGCTTTAAGCCACCGGATGAACAAAGGGCGCCGTCGAGGCGCCCTTTTCATTTCGATCGTGCTTACCAATAGCGGTACGGATGGTGCCAGCGATGCCAGCGGCAGACGCGGCGCGGGCCGTAATAGGTCCAGATGACCCGGCATCGGCGCGGATGGCTGTAATAGGGATAGTAGCCGCCGTAATAGCGCCGATGAAAATGGCGATAGCCGTAATGCGGGCGATAGATGCCGTAGCGGTGGAATCCGCCTCCGCCATAGTGGCGAACTCCGCCGTAGCGATAGCCGCCGCCATGAAACGCGGGCACGGCGCGGAAGCCACCAGCATGGAAACCACCGCCGCGGAAGCCACCGATATGTCCTCCGCCACCGTGGAAGCCGCCTCCACCGTGGAAACCGCCGCCGCCATGAAAGCCGCCGCCACCATGCCCACCGCCGCCACCGCCGCCGTGGCGAACCGGGATCACATCGTCACTTGCGGCCTTCGCCACAGGCAACGCCGTCGGATTGATTGGAGTCATCGCCTCAGCACGACGCGTCGTTCCGGCCGACAGCATCAGCGTCGCGGCGGCCGCAATGCCGAGCAAGCGCATCGGGCTTGCCCTGAGACCCAATATTCTCAGCATGGACTTCTCCCTGAATCTGGACAGCGGAGTTGCGACGCTCGCTCCCGGCGCGCGTCATCCCTGTTCATTGGCGGTCGCTCCCAAGATTAAATTAGGGACAGCGACGTGAATGCCTCATGAATGAACGACGGGCGCAGCATCGCGCCGCGAGGTCACCGCCACGGCCCGAAGCCGAGCACGAACGGTGCGGGCACGCCGTAGGGATAAGGACGGTAGTAGACCGGCCGCGCGTAGTAATGCGGATCACGACGCGGGGCGTATCGCACGACGTCGGACCGCACATGTCGGCGCCCGTCGAACACCGCGCGCCCGGCCGACGCATCGGGCAGCTTCGTCACCCTGTGCGCAGCGGACGCGTGAGACAGGCCTGCGGCAAGCCCGACGCCAACCGCCAATGCGAACCATCTCGTCATGACGACCTCCGCCTCAGCGCGCGACGGGCACGGCGTTCGTATCAGCCCCGGCGCCAGTAGCAGCTCATATGCGGCACGATCACCGTGCCGCTGGGGCGAAATTCCTGCACATAGGTGGCGTTGCACTCGCGGACCGCATCGGGACCGGGATTGTAGCGGGGATAGACGCCATCAGGACTGTAATAGGGCGTGACGCGCAGGCGCGCCGGGGGCCGCTTGCGCGGCGGCGGCAGATCGTCTCGCGAGGCCGCCTGGGCCAGCCTGATCCCGGGAGTCGCGGTCTGGGCCTCCGCGCCAACGCAAAACTGCGAAAACAACCCCATGCACAGTAGCGTCAGCGCTGTTTTCGCTCGCATTTTTCCGCCCATTTGAACGTCCACTTCGAGGCCTACGCTCCCCGTTTTGACGGCGCCCGTCAACCTCGCCGCGCTTATAAAGCCGGATGCGTCGCCGCGAAACCCACGCTATGAGAAGCCCATGTGGACGGAATTGAAAGCGCCCTCGCTGGCCGAGATGGAAGCCATGGCGCATGAAGTCTTCGAACGCCTGCCGGCGGAGTTTCGTAGGCTGTGCGAGGGCGTGATCATCCGCGTCGACGACTTCCCCACGGAGGAAGTCCTGGACGAGATGGCATGCGAGAGCGAGTTCGACCTGCTCGGCCTGTTCCAGGGCGTCGGCCTGCCGCAGCAGAGTTTTGGCGACGTAGCACGGCTGCCCAACATGGTCTGGCTCTACCGACGGCCGATCCTGGACTATTGGGCCGAGCACGACGAAAGCCTCGGCCATATCGTTCGCCACGTCCTGATCCACGAGATCGGCCATCATTTCGGTCTCTCGGACGACGATATGGCCGCGATCGAGGCTCAAGAGCCTGGTTAGGCAGACGAGACCTGCCGAATTCGGCCTAGGATTTCCGCCGCGATCGCGATAAATACCGGTTCCCTAGACCATCCCGGGAAAGTGCAACCATGGACAAGTTCACCACGCTGGAAGGCGTCGCGGCGCCGCTGAAGATCATCAATGTCGACACCGACATGATCATTCCGAAGCAGTACCTCAAGACCATCAAGCGCACCGGCCTTGGCAAGGGGCTCTTCTCCGAGCAGCGCTACAAGGACGACGGCAGCGAGAATCCTGATTTCGTCCTCAACCAGCCGGCCTATCGCAATGCGAAGGTGCTGGTCGCCGGCGACAATTTCGGCTGCGGCTCGAGCCGCGAGCATGCGCCCTGGGCGCTGCTCGACTTCGGCATCCGCTGCGTGATCTCGACCTCGTTCGGCGACATCTTCTACAACAACTGCTTCAAAAACGGCATTCTGCCGATCCGCGTGGCCCAGGAAGACCTCGACAAGCTGTTCGACGACGCCGAGCGCGGCGCCAACGCGACGTTGACGATCGACCTGCCGAACCAGGAGATTCGCGGCCCCGACGGCGGCAAGGTCAAGTTCGAGATCGACCCGTTCCGCAAGCACTGCCTGATCAACGGCCTCGACGACATCGGCCTGACGATGGAGAAGAAGGCCTCGATCGATACCTATGAGGAGAAGCTCAAGCGCGAACGCGCCTGGGCCTGATCTCAAGTTTTTGTTTGAGCCCCGGTGCTGACAGCGCCGGGGCTTTTTCTTTGCCAGCGTTGTCCTCTATAGCTTGCGCCCATGTTGCCTGACATCGTCACCTTCTGGCACGGCCCGATGGACGCCCTGCGCCAGACCTGTCTGCGCTCGCAGCTGGCTGCCGGCCACAAGGTCACGGTCTACAGTTTCGACACCATTCCCGGCCTGCCCGCAGGCATCGCGAATGCGGATGCCGAGGCGATCCTGCCGCATGCGTTCTCCGAACGATTGCGACCGCCGCAGCCGGACGGCAGCTGGCGCGACTGGACCACGCTTCAGTTCAGCGACTTCTTCCGCATGAAGCTGATGGCGAAGGGACTCGGCCTCTGGCTCGACGCCGACGTGCTGCTGCTGAGGCCCGTCGAGATCGATCCGGCAAAGCCCTACTTCGCGTGGGAGCGTCCGCGCCAGCTCGGCAATTCCGTGATTTACCTTCCGCCCCGGCACGGCATCGTTGCCGCCTTCGAAGAGCTGATGGAGCAGGAGGAGCTGACGCCGAACTGGCTGTCGATACGCCATCGCGTCACGTTTGCGATGCGCCGCCTGCGCGGCGGCTCGAACCGCCTCTCCGATATCCGTGTTGCGATCTTCGGCCCGGCGGCACTCACCGCGCTCGCGCGCCGCACCGGCGAGCTGCACTGCGCCTTGCCGAAGCAATCGTTCTACGCCGTGCATGCCGAGCCAAAACTGTTCTTCGATCCCTCGAGCTATCTCGGCCTCGTCACCGACCGCGACATCATCGGCCTGCACATCTCGCCCAAGGGTCGCGGCGGCGAGAAACCGATCCCGGGCAGTCTTTATGCGTGGGCCGCGGAGCGGTTTGGCTAACTGCCGCGCAAGAGGTGCGCTCCCTCTCCCGCTTGCGGGAGAGGGAGTCTCCACGACGGGACAATCCCCTAGAGGAGAGAACCCTCACCCGGCGCGCGGGACGATGCTTCGCATCGCCCGGACGCGCCGACCTCTCCCGCAAGCGGGAGAGGTACACCGGAGGCCGCGGTCCCGTCATCGCTATTTGATCCAGCGCAACGCGCACCTGCACCATTGTGCCTAGTCTCGCTCCAATTCCGCCGTTCCAATGGAGCTTCGCATGAGCACCGCAACCAGGCCTTATCCCATTGTCCAGGACCTCATCGAATCCTTTGCAAGCTGGCTGAAGCATCGCCGCGAGCTGAACGAGATCCGGCAGCTCGACCGCGCCGATTTCGACCGGATCGCGCAAGATCTGCGGATCGCGCCTGACGATCTGGAGGAGCTGGTCCGCCACGGCAAGCACGCCGCGGACGAGCTGCCGAAGATGCTGGAGCAGCTCGGCATCAGCGCCGAAGGGCTTGGCCGCGCGCATCCGCTGCTGCTGCGCGACATGGAGCGGGTGTGCGCACTTTGCAGCCACAAGGGCCAGTGCGATCGCGAGCTGGCCGACGGCACCGCCGCGGAGAACTACCACGGATTCTGCGCGAATGCCTCGACACTGGAGTCGCTCGATCGCGCCGATCACGCGCATCGCTGAGGCATTGCTCTTATCAAGGGATTAGTTTAGCGGCCGGATGTCCCGCCGGTGCTAGATCACGCCCGTTCGGGCACAAGCTTCGCGCCGGGAAAATCCTTTGACGAGCTTTCTGCAAGCACGATAGCGCTCTTCCATGCTCGTCCCACTGACATTGCCCGGCGGGCTCGGTTCGGCCGCGCTTTCCTTTTTGGCAGCACGAGGCTGCGAGGTTTTCTCGCGCTTGCTTGAAGGCTCAACATCCTCCGGCACCGGCACGAGCTTCCAGACAGGGCCAAGCTCTATGTTCGCCTTCTCAGTTGGATTGTCCTTGTTGACGGACGACAGCGCAAGGACGTTCTTGTCCATCCTGACGGTGACGGGTGTTCCGCTGATGGAAAATTTGTCGTTCACAATGTATTCGGAAAACGATCGATACCCCGCCTGATCCTTCACCCACGATGCCTTTGTCGGCGGCCCCCAGAGGTAGTGTCCCTTGGCTAACCCGGTGGCAGAGACCTCCGTAACGATCAGCATGGCATAGCGCCCTTTGCCATTCGTCCATCCACGCTTGTTGGACCACACGCCGACAAATCTGGAGTTGGCATTGAGCGGATCATTCTGATCAGGCGAGATAGCGAAGCTTGGCAGTTTGAGTTGCTGAGCTGCCGCGATGGCTGCAACTTTCTGATTATCTTCGGGCGCAAATAGATTTCGGACGACGGTTTTTGCGTCCGGTTTCGGAGGGGCAGCTGGAGATGAGAGCACCGCAACTTCGTTGGCGTTGAAATTCTTGACCCGCTGGCGCGCTTCTGCGACGTGGCTGCTGCGGGGATACCTGGCCAGAAACTCCTCGTAGAGGCCTGCCACCGTGGACGTCTGGATAGACAGCCAAAACTTCTCGTCTTCCGCGGCATCTGCGGGCACGGGAGCCGACGCGACTGGCGTTTGAGCGCTCGCCACAGGAGCTCTCAGGTAAATCTCTTCCTTCGACAAAGAGCCGTATACGAAAGGCTGCTGCTCGCGTCTGGTGGCCGCCATCACGTCGTCACGAACACGACGAAACAGAAACGATATCTCCAGCCCCGGCGTTTCAATGTGCCGAAGGAGCGATGCCGTGAATGGGCTGTTCCGGCCATCCCCGTCACTTGCCGTAGTACCGTCCCGGGCGGCGTACGCAATCAGAACGTTATCGGATGGCTCCGTCGGAGCGAGTCCGCGAGCCACGGCCCGGGTGCTCAGCGAGCGCCTCATCTTTGCGGCAAAAGGATTGTTGCGGCATGCGTCCAGTATCACAAGGCCCAACTTTCGTGCCTTCGAAACCTGAAGGCTCACCGAACGCAGGCTGATGGCCTCGCTTTCGATGTCGGTATCGCTGCGCAGCTCTGCGCCAACCGGAATCAGCCAGTTCTCGCCGCTGACCTCCATGCCGTGTCCGGCATAGAAAACGACCGCAAGGTCTGCTCCCTCGGCAGAGCGGCCGAACTCGACGACGGCCTTCCTCATCTCTTGCGCCGTCGCGTTCTTGACCTGGGTGACTTTGAAATCAAGCCGCTCCAGCGCGCGACCAACGTCTGCCGCATCGCGCGTCGGGTTCGGCAATTCGGGCACTTTCTCATAGGCACCGTTTCCGATGACGAGCGCCACCCGGGCCTGCTGCGCAAGCGCCGGCGAGACCAACGAGAGTGAAGTGGCGACGACGGCAGCTAGCCAAAGAACGCGCATCAAATGCTTGCCCGGATCAAAATGTCGGGCGCGAAGGTAGCATTGTTCTTCACCGCCGCAACGGGAAAAGGCAGAATCGCGGGCGCTCGATCGTGCTGCGATCGCGCCACGGTGACGCGCGCTTACACGATCCAGTCTGGCGCGTGAGGCAGCTCGTCGCTCTCAGCCGTATCGTGATTGATCCAGATTTCGGCATTCTCGGAGCGAAGCAGCTCGACCACCTTGGCCATGGACGCGACCGTTGCCTGCGGGTCGGCATTGAAGGACGGCACGCGCATGTGCCGGAG
The DNA here is from genome assembly GCF_040547695.1 of Bradyrhizobium sp. JR4.3. Taxonomy (NCBI): domain Bacteria; kingdom Pseudomonadati; phylum Pseudomonadota; class Alphaproteobacteria; order Hyphomicrobiales; family Nitrobacteraceae; genus Bradyrhizobium; species Bradyrhizobium sp. JR4.3. The sequence continues at coordinate 95,071 of NZ_JBEPQF010000024.1, forward strand.
GTTCTCGCGATTGTGCGCGACGTCGCCGCTCAGCAGCACAGCGCCGCGCCGCGGTAGCCTCACCATCAGCGAGCAATGCCCGAGGGTATGGCCCGGCGTGAAGATCATGCGCACCGCGCCGTCGCCAAATACGTCGTGGTCACCATCGACGATCTGGTAAGGCCGCTCTTTCAGGGATCTGTAGTGCTGCAGCGAATAGCCGAATTCTTCGGGCTCCGGTCCGAACATGGCCTCGAATTCAGCCCGCTGAGCGATCCATCTGGCATTTTCGAACAGATCGACATTCCCGATATGATCGAAATGCGCGTGGGAAAGCAGGATCGTGCCGATGTCGCGGGGCCGCACCCCGATTTCGTCCAGTTGGTCCGCGATGGGACGACGCACGACGCCGCGTATGCCATGGGCAATGATGCGTCCTTCCGGATGCTTCGATAGCTCATCCTCGATTCCCGTATCCCAGATCAGCCATTCGCCACGATGACTGACGAGATAGGCATTGCAGCTCAGCGTCATGGGTATCCCGACATTGATGCCCGGAGAATAGATCGACCCGTCCGCGACCTGCGCAATGCCACCGTCGAGGATGTAGAGTCTGTCAACCGTCGCCATTGGAGAACTCTTCAAGCCGCCGATTCAATCCGCCGCTTCGCCTCGCGCATGTCGCGCCCAGGCGGCATGCCGAACAGCCGGGAATATTCTCGCGTGAACTGCGTGATGCTTTCGTAGCCGACCTGATGAGCCGCGGTCGCGATCTGCACACCGTCGGCCAGCATCGCGCGGCGGGCTTCGATCAGGCGAAGCTGTTTCTGAAACTGTAGCGGGGTCAGCGAAGTGACGCTCCGGAAGTGCGCGTGAAATGCCGACGGGCTCATCGCGGCGGCTTTGGCCAACCGATCGACGCGCAACGGCTTGGCATAGCCGGCACGAATGAGCGCAACCGCGCGGCCGATCCGCTGTGCATGGCTATCGGCAATTCCGAGCGCCCTGATGGCCCCGCCGTGGCGGCCGGCCAGCAGCCAATAATGCAGCTCTCGCATCAGCTGGCCGCGCAAGATCGGCAAGGCTGAGGGGCGGTCGATCAGGCGCAACAGCCGGAGCGCTGCGTCCGCGAGCTCCTGCTCCGTCGGCTCGACTCGCAGCGGCCGGGATGGGATGAACGGGAGCGAACCCATCTCGACCACCAGTCCCTCGATGATTGTGGGGTCGAGCTCGACGACGAGCGAAAAATAGGGCGCGGCCGCCGTCGCGCGCGTGATCTGGCTGACCGTCGGCACATCACTCGCAATCAACAAGGAAGCGCCTGCTCCGAAGTCGAAGGACGTCCGGCCCGTCGCCACACGTTTGGCGCCTTGCAAGACGAGTGCGACCAGAGGCCTGGAGATCGCGTACAGGAGCGCACTCGGCGCGGTCTCGCGGATGATCGAGACGCCGGCGAAGGGCGTGGAGGCGACGCCCCTGTCGTCGGCGTGAGCCGCGGAATAACGACTGGCGATCTGGAGAAGCGTTTCGGTCACGCGCCAATTTTAGGCCGAGCTTGGCGCACAGGCAATCGGCGCCGGCCGTTCAGGCAGAAAATCAGGAGTTTTGGGCAAGTCCGCCGTCGCCGCATCCCGGAGTGTTGGGCAAGGCACTCCGAGGATCCGGCAACACCGGACGATCGATCGCGGGCAAACGGACATCACCGCAACGCTTCGAGGAATTTCCGATGCCCACCATTTCTCTCGTCACCGGGGCCAGTCGTGGCCTTGGCCGCAACACCGCCATCGCCATCGCACGTCACGGCGGCGATGTGATCGTGACCTATCGCAACGGGGCCGCCGCAGCACGCGAAGTCGTCGCCGAGATTGAATCGCTGGGGCGCAAGGCCATCGCGCTGGAATTTGATGTCACCGCCGTGTCGAGCTTTCCCGCGTTCTTCACAAAAGTTCGATCCGCGTTGGCGGAGCATTGGCGCGCCGAGAGATTCGATCACCTCGTCAACAATGCCGGTCAGGGCGAGATGGCCGCGATCGCGGAGACGACGGAACAACAGTTCGATGCCCTGTTCGCCACGCACGTCAAGGGACCCTTCTTCCTGACGCAGGCCTTGCTACCCTTGCTCTCCGACAAGGGCCGGATCATCAACTTCTCGAGCGGGCTGACGCGCGTGTCCTTCCCCGGCTTCTCGGCCTACGCGGCTGCGAAGGGCGCCATCGAGGTTCTGACCGTCTACATGGCCAGGGAATTTGGTGGGCGCGGCATCACGGCCAACGTCGTCGCGCCGGGCGCGATCGAAACCGATTTTCTCGGTGGCGCGGTTCGGGACATGCCGGATTTGAACAACCAATTTGCGCAGATGACCGCACTGGGCCGCGTCGGTCTGCCCGATGATATCGGACCGATGGTCGCGAGCCTGCTCGGTCCCGACAATCGTTGGGTCACGGCGCAGCGGATCGAGGTGTCCGGCGGCCAGACGATCTGAGCGAGGCGCGATTGGGTTACGAACTGGATGCGGCCCTGGCCCGCCCGCCGCGGCCGCACCCATCGCCCTTTGATTCCCACACGGCTACTGCGCCAATGCGTCGACCACGGCCGACGGCGTCACTCGTGAGCTAGAAGAAAGGATCGCGCACGTAGAACCTGCGTACACCCCACGGCTCCGTCGCAGGTCCATACTCCAATGTGACGCCAGCACGCTCCATTCTGCGTAACGCTTCATCCAGGTCATCCACTTCGATCGAAAGATCCGGGACCGGCGTACCCGAACCGCCTTCACTTGCGATGCTCAGTTGAGGAGCCATTTTCGATTGTGCAGCGAATGTCGCGATCCATCCCTGGTCCATGACGGCCTCCAGGCCGAGGACGTCCTGGTAGAATCGGCGCGCCAGCGATACGTCGGCCGCGGCGATGTTCGTGACGATGCGTTTCACTTTCATGGCGCCGGCGCTCCGCTTTTTCGGCTAGGCAACTAGCCCTTCCCCATCGCCGCAATCGCGTCCGCGATCTCGATCGTGCGCCGCGCCATGTCGGCGTGCAGGCGCTCCACCATGGCGCCGTCGAGACGGATCGCGCCGCGCGAGACGTTCTCCGGCAATTCGAACGCGGCGATGATCTTTCGCGCGCGCGCGACGTCCTCTTCGGGCGGGGTGAAGATCGCGTTGCAGGCTTCGATCTGCGAGGGATGAATCAGCGTCTTGCCATCGAAACCGAGATCGCGCGCTTGCGCGCATTCGGTGGCGAAACCATCGGAATTGGCGATGTCGCTGTAGGGGCCGTCGAGGATTTCGAGGCCATGGGCGCGCGTCGCCAGGATGCAATGGGTGATCATCGGGATCATCGCCGCGCGGCCCGGCAGCATCTTGATGCGCGTCTCGCGCGAGATGTCGTTCGGGCCGAACACGAAGCCTGACAGGCGCCGCGCTGGATCGCGCCCGGCGGCCGCCAGCTCTTCGGCATGCAGCACGGCGCGTGCGGTCTCGATCATGGCCCACACCTTTACGGTCGGCGCCGCGCCGAGTTCGGCGAGACGACGGCCGATCGTGTCGAGGTCCTCGACGCTTGAAACTTTTGGAACCAGGATGCCGTCCGGCGAGGCCTTGGCGGCCATCGCGAAATCGTCGCTCCACCAGGGCGTGTCGAGGCCGTTGGTCCGGATCAGGATCTCGCGCTTGCCGAACCCTTTGGCTGCGATCGCGGCCGCTATGCCGTCGCGCGCCACCGCCTTGGCATCGGGCGCGACGGAGTCTTCCAGATCGAGGATCAGGCCGTCGGCGGCGAGATTGCGCGCCTTTTCCAGCGCGCGGGGGTTGGAGCCGGGCATGAACAGATGGCTGCGGCGCGGGCGGGTCATGCAAGCGTTCCTTCCGGTTACCTCGTCTCACTTCCGACCGAAGCCGATAGCATCTGGCCTGCCTATTCGAAAGGCTTGTTCGTCCCAGCGGTATATGATTAGGCATAGGCTATGACCACATTCCCAGAGCATTTGCTGGAAGGCTACAAGGCCTTCGCCACCCAGCGGCTGCCGACCGAGCAGACCCGCTACCGCGAGCTGTCGGTGAAGGGGCAGTTCCCTGAAGTGATGGTGATCGGCTGCTGCGATAGCCGCGTTTCTCCCGAAGTGATCTTCGACGTCGGGCCGGGCGAACTCTTCGTCGTCCGCAACATCGCCAATCTGGTGCCGGTGTATCAGCCCGACGGCAACGCGCATGGCGTCTCGGCGGCGCTGGAATATGCCGTGACGGTGCTGAAGGTGAAGCACATCGTGGTGCTCGGGCACGCGCAATGCGGCGGCATCCGCGCCTTCGTCGACAAGATCGAGCCGCTCACGCCGGGCGACTTCATCGGCAAATGGATGCAGATGTTCATCAAGCCGGGCGAAGTGGTGGAGCAGCGCGACCACGAGACCATGGCGCAATTCGTCGAGCGCATCGAAAAGGCCGCGGTGTTCCGCAGCCTGGAAAACCTGATGACCTTCCCGTTCGTGCAGAAGGCGGTCGAGAGCGGCCAGATGCAGACCCACGGCGCCTATTTCGGCGTCGCGGAGGGATCGCTGTTCGTGCTGGACAAGGCGGCGAAGGAATTCAGGAACGCGCGCGAGGTGGCGTAGGTCCCCAGCTCTTGTAGGGTGGGCAAAGCGTAGCGTGCCCACCGCTTCTATCGCGATCGTGGAGAGATGGTGGGCACGGCGCTCCGCGCCTTTGCCCACCCTACGGCAGCGGAGCTACGCCGCCTTCTTCTTCGCGCTGATCAGCTTGCGGTTGATCAGGACTTCCGCGATCTGGATCGCGTTGAGCGCGGCGCCCTTGCGTAGATTATCCGAGACGCACCACAGCACGAGACCGTTCTCCACCGTCGCGTCCTCGCGGATGCGGCTGATATAGGTGGCGTCCTCGCCGGCGGCTTCATACGGCGTGGCGTAGCCGCCGGGCTCATGCTTGTCGATGACGAGGCAGCCCGGCGCCTTGCGCAGGATGTCGCGCGCTTCGTCCGCGCTGATCGGGTTCTCGAACTCGATGTTGACGGCTTCGGAATGGCCGACGAAAACAGGCACGCGCACGCAGGTCGCGGAGAGCTTGATCTTGGGATCAAGAATCTTCTTGGTCTCCGCCATCATCTTCCACTCTTCCTTGGTGTAGCCGTCCTCCATGAAGACGTCGATCTGGGGAATGACGTTGAAGGCGATGCGCGCGGGAAACTTGTTATTGACCAGCTCCTGATTGGTGTAGACGGCCTTGGTCTGCGAGAACAATTCGTCCATTGCGTCCTTGCCGGCGCCCGACACCGATTGATAGGTCGAGACCACGACGCGCTTGATCGTCGCCTTGTCGTGCAGCGGCTTGAGTGCGACCACGAGCTGCGCGGTCGAGCAGTTCGGGTTGGCGATGATGTTCTTCTTCTTGAAGCCCGCAGTCGCGTCCGCATTCACTTCCGGCACGATCAACGGCACGTCCGGGTCCATGCGCCAGGCCGAGGAATTGTCGATCACGACGGTGCCGGCGGCGCCGATCTTCGGCGACCATTCCTTCGACACCTCGCCGCCCGCCGACATCAGGCAGATGTCGACGTCGGAGAAGTCATAATGCTCGAGCGCTTTGACCTTCAGGGTGCGGTCGCCGTAGGAGACCTCGACGCCCATGCTGCGGCGTGAGGCCAGGGCCACCACCTCGTCCGCAGGGAATTTGCGCTCATCCAGAATGTTGAGCATTTCCCGTCCGACATTGCCGGTCGCGCCGACGACTGCGACTTTGTAACCCATCGTTCACTCTCCGACGAAAAAGCTCTTTCCTGAAGCTGAGGCTTAAACAGGAAGAGCAGCGCTTCTATGCGAGAACCGGCCTCAAGACAACGTTGGACCATGCCTTAGGGACGTGGATGCAGTCGCCTGAGGCCAGCACGGCCACAAACCCCACCCAGATCCATCTGGCGCTTGCGGCCTTCGCCGACGAGGTCGTCGGCACGCTGGCGCGCCTGTTCGCCTATGTGGGGGCTTTGGTGCTGTTTGCCATCCTCGGCCTTGCCGCACTCGGCCAGCTGCCAAACTTGCGCGACGATGATCCGGCGCTGAAGCCGAGTTGGAGCGTGGCCGACCGCTCGCCTCAGGGTTTCGCCCTTAGCCGGCTGGATTCGTCAGAAAAAACAGCTTCTTACGCCATCTTCAGGCACCCCGAAGGCGGCCGCAGGGACGTGATGCGCTGGGCCAGCGAGGCGGACAAGCCCATAGCCGAACTCATGGCCGAGCTCGAGATCTACCGGGAAGGCGGCGAATTCGACGTGGCGCGCCCGGCAACTCTGGATCTGGCCGCCCGGATGGGACTGGGCACCGCGGCCCGGCTGGAGCAAGCCGGCCTGATCGACACGAAATTCGGCCCCGTCGCCCTATTCCAGCCGACCGGCACGACGGAGGGCGCGCGGGCCTGCCTCGGCTACCTCAAGCGCAGCGAGGAGCCGGCGCTCCAGATCTCCGGATTTTCCTGCCAGGGCGACAGCCTGCCCGCCCGGCGCGCGGCGATCGCCTGCACGCTGAACCGGCTGACGCTGCTGACCTCGGGCAACGAGCCGAAGCTGGCCGAATTGTTCGCCCATGCGGAGCTGAAGCGCCGCCCCTGCGCGCTCCCGGGCTCGTCGGACTGGCTGCTCGGCGCCGCCAATGCGCAATTGCGCGGCGCGCTCTGACCGGCATCAAGCTCAAGTGGCTGTATCCATGCAACTTTTGCCGGCGTGCACGATTATTCAGCGCTGGTGTGACCCAATAGACCTAGTTGCAGTCGCCCCGGCCGGGTTAGTATGGGGGTGAAATTGATTGGCGGCTTGCCGCCTGAAGGGGACGTGATGAGCTCGAATTTCTCTGCCGCGAACAAACTGGCGATGTGGCTTGCGGCCGGCGCCGTGATTGCCATGTCCTCAGCCTTCGCGACACCCGCCTCGGCCGACACCAAGAAGCAGCGCTATGACAGCGGCCGTCACTATTACGGCCCGAGCGGCCCCAATGCGAGCTATCAGCAGGGCCGCACCCGCATCTATGTGAGCAAGCGCTCCTGGCTCGACGGCGGCACCGAGGTCAATCCGGGCGACCGCAAATTCTCCGACTACGCCTTCCCGCCGGCGGTGGGCTATCCGACCTTCGCGCGCGAAAATCTCAACCGCCCGATCGATCGCCAGCCGCTGAGCACGCCGCAGGATGTTGGCGGCTATCCGCAGAATTTCCCGCTGTACTGAGGCGGACATATCGACCGAATCAAAATGGCCGGGCTCGCGCCCGGCCATTTTTGTTTTGATGAGACCTTGTAGGGTGGGCAAAGGCGCGAAGCGCCGTGCCCACCATCTCTCGGCAATGCCGATCAGAATGGCGGGCACGCTTCGCTTTGCCCACCCTACAAACTGAGGCGGACATATCGACGAATAAAAATGGCCGGGCTCGCGCCCGGCCATTTTGTTTGAGATGTCAGCGACGCGCGTCGTTACGCGTGCAGCTTCTGCAATTCCTTCAGGATCGCTTCGCCCATCTGCGTGGTCGAGGCGGCAATGGTGCCTTCCGACTTGATGTCGGCGGTGCGCAGGCCGCTGGCCAGCACCGCGGCGATCGCGGCGTCGACCTTGTCGGCGAGCGCGCCCATGTCGAAGGAATAGCGCAGCGCCATGCCGAACGACGAGATCATCGCGATCGGATTGGCGAGGCCCTGGCCTGCGATATCAGGCGCCGAGCCGTGCACGGGCTCGTACAGCGCCTTGCGCTTCTTGCTCTTGACGTCGACCTCGCCGAGCGAGGCCGAGGGCAGCATGCCGAGCGATCCCGTCAGCATCGCCGCGATGTCGGACAGCATGTCGCCGAACAGATTGTCGGTGACGATGACGTCGAATTGCTTCGGCCATTTCACCAGCATCATGCCGCCGGAATCGGCGAGCTGGTGCTCGAGCGTGACGTCGGGGTATTCGCGCTTGTGGACCTGGGTCATGACCTCGTTCCAGAGCACGCCCGACTTCATGACGTTGCGCTTCTCCATCGAGGTCACCTTGTTCTTGCGCTTCTTGGCAAGCTCGAAGGCGACGCGGCCGATGCGCTCGATCTCATAGGTGTCGTAGACCTGGGTATCGATGGCGCGCTTCTGGCCGTTGCCGAGGTCGGTGATGGTCTTGGGCTCACCGAAATAGACGCCGCCGGTGAGCTCGCGCACGATCATGATGTCGAGGCCCTCGACCGCCTCGCGCTTGAGGCTGGAGGCCTCCGCCAGCGCCGGGTAGCAGACCGCGGGACGGAGGTTGGCGAACAGACCGAGATCCTTGCGCAGGCGCAGCAGGCCGGCTTCGGGGCGGACCTCGTAGGGCACCGCGTCCCATTTGGGACCGCCGACCGCGCCGAAGATGATCGCGTCGGCGTCCTTGGCCTTGGCCATGTCGCCTTCCGAGATCGACACCTTGTGCGCCTCATAGGCCGAACCGCCGACGAGGCCGGTGTCAGTCTCGAACTTGGCGATCCCGGCCGAATTGAGCCAGTCGATCAGCCGCTTCACCTCGCCCATCACCTCGGGGCCGATACCGTCGCCGGGAAGCAGCAGCAGTTTGTGGGTCGCCATGGTCGTTTCCTCTGAGGTCGATTTCGGCCGGAGTGCTAGAGCGGCGATGCGTGCTTGGCAAGACACCATTGCCGCCTCGCGGCTGTGCAAGGCGGGCAGGGCCTGCCACACTGCGCATGCCGGAGTACCCCTTGCACGCACCTGACCGCCCTCCACCCGATGCCCACCCCGCACGGTTGATCCTGACCCTGTCGCTGGCCGCGACGGTTGGGCTGGGTATCGGCCGCTTCGCCTATTCGCTGGTGCTGCCCGACATGCGGGAGGACCTCGGCTGGTCCTACTCGGCGGCCGGTTTCATGAACACCATCAACGCCGTCGGCTATCTCGCGGGCGCGCTTGTGGCGTCCCGGCTGATCCAGCGCGTCGGCTGGTCGGCCGCGATCCGCGGCGGAACCCTGGCCTGCGTCGCCGCGCTCGCGACTTGCGCGCTGACCGGGAATTTCGTCGCGCTGAGCCTGGCGCGTCTCGTGCTGGGCGTTGGCGCGGCGGCCGGTTTCGTCGCCGGCGGCGCGCTGGCCGCTTCCATCGCGCAGTCGCGCCCGGAGCGGGCCAATTTCCTGCTGAGCCTGTTCTATGCCGGGCCCGGCATCGGCATTCTCGCCTCGGGCCTGATCGCCCCGTTCACGCTGCAATATTTCGGGCCGGGCTCGTGGTGGATAGTGTGGTGGGCGATGACCCTGCTGTCCGTCGTCATGACCGTGCCGCTGTTCCTGGTCCGCATCGAGAGCGGCGTGCGGTTCTCGCAAGGCAGCCACGGCGCCTTCGCGATTCTTCCCGTGCTGATCTATCTCGCCGGCTACTTCCTGTTCGGCGCGGGCTACATCGCCTACATGACTTTCATGATCGCCTATGTGCGCGACGGCGGCGGCGGGGCCGCGGCGCAGGCCGGGTTCTGGAGCCTAATCGGGCTGAGCGCCTTCGTCACGCCGTGGGCCTGGCGCCGCGTGCTCGCGCTCGATCGCGGCGGACTGGCCACCGCGATCATTCTCGGTACCAACGCGCTCGGCGCCGCCCTGCCGATGCTCGGGCATTCGCCGGCATGGCTCGCTGTGTCGGCCGTCGTGTTCGGCGTCGCCTTCTTCGCCGTGGTCGGCTCGACCACCGCCTTCGTGCGCTTCAACTATCCGCCCGAGGTATGGCCGACCGCGATCGCGGCGATGACGATCTCGTTCGGCGTCGGCCAGACGCTCGGCCCGATCGTGGTCGGCGCCATCACGGACGCGCTGGGGAGCTTGAGTTACGCGCTGAATGTCTCGGCGGCGCTGCTGGCGTTGGGCGCGGTGGCGGCGCTGTGCCAGCGGAAGGTGGGGCCGGCCAAAAAAACGGTGCCGTAGGGTGGGCAAAGGCGCGAAGCGCCGTGCCCACGATGGCCGTTGTCGCGGATGGAGTGTTGGTGGGCACGCTACGCTTTGCCCACCCTACGGCAGCGGCGCGCCTAGCTCCCACTAAACGAATTGTACCCCTGGTCTTCCCAATAACCGCCCTTGTAGTCGTTGGTGACTTCCATCGACACCACGTATTTCGGGTTCTTGAAGCCGAGTTTTGTCGGCACGCGGATCTTCATTGGAAACCCATACGCGCGCGGCAGGATTTCGCCTGCGTATTTGAACGTCATCTGGGTCTGCGGATGCAGCGCGGTGCGCATGTCGAGCGGGGAATTGTAGCCGTCCTTGTCGGCACACTGGAACCAGACGTATTTGGCGCGCGTGTCGGCGCCGATCAGCTTGAGGAAGTCGCGCATCGGCGTGCCGGTCCAGCTGCCGATCGCGCTCCAGCCCTCGACGCAGATGTGACGGGTGATCTGCGTGACCTGCGGCAGCTTGTACAATTCCGGAAGCGTCCACGACTTCTTGTTGTCGACGAGGCCGCGGACTTCGAGCTTCCAGTCGGCACCGTCGACATCAGGCGCGTCGTCGAGATCGTAATAGGCGTTGAACGGAAACGGCTTTGTGATCGCGCTCTCGGGAAACGTCGGCGCCAGCGCGTCGGGATTGAAGATGAAGGCCTGCACGGCATCGTTGAATTTCGAAACCGACTTCAGCATCTCCTCAGCGGAGGACGAGTCGATCACGTCGCAGCCGGTGAGCAGCGTCAACGCGCCGAGGCTGGCGCCGCCCGCGATGAAGCGGCGGCGGCTGACCTCTGGCATCGTCTTGATGGAGTCCTTGATCAGCAGCCGCTTGTCGACGCCGGGAATCAGGAATGAGCGCTTGGCCATGACTCTCTCTCCGCTCTAGCGACCGATGATCATCGCACGCAGGCTCTTCGGCACCAGCAGCGCGAGTAAAACGTGAATGACGAGGAACGCGCAGATCGCGGCCATGCAGAAGAAATGAATGTAGCGCGCGGTCGGATAGTCGCCGAACAGGCTCACGAGCCAGTGCAGCTGCACTGGCTTCCACATTCCCAGCCCCGACAGCACGATGATCACGCCGACCAGGATGATGCCGGCATACAGCACGCGCTGGACGTAATTGTAGACGGTGAGATCGGCATGGCCGAGCTTGAAGGTCAGCGCAGCCCTGACATCGTGGAGCACGCCGGACGGGGTGATCGGCAGCAGTTTTTTGCGGAAGCGGCCGGTGGCAAAACCGGTGACGAGATAGGCGAGGCCGTTGATCATCAACAGCCACATCGCCGCGAAGTGCCAGAGCAGGCCGCCACCGAGCCAGCCGCCGAGCGTGTAGTCGCGCGGAAAGCTGAAACCGAACAGCGGCGAGGCGTTGTAGATCTGCCAGCCCGACAGGATCATCAGGATCATGGCGAGGGCGTTGATCCAGTGCATGACCCGGACCCAGGCCGGCTGGATCACCTTGGCCGGGGCGGCGCTGACCTGCTCGTCGGTGACTGTGAGGCTCGACATGATGGTTCCGTCCTGAACATCGTCTGACAGCAATTATACGCCGATGCTTCCGCTTTCGTTACGCCCTGCCCGGCATCGAATCGATACCGGCGGGCTATCGTGGTCACAATAAAGCGAGCCGGGCACCCCCGGCTCGCCATTTCGTCGCATCCGGTTCGGGGATGAAGCCGGGCCGCGCGGTATTTACGTCGCCGGCATCAGCACGGTGTCGACCACATGGATCACGCCGTTCGACTGGTTGACGTTGGAGATCGTCACCATCGAGGTGCCGCCCTTGGCGTCGACGATCCAGACCTTGCCGTCCATCTTCTTCACCGTCAGCTCCTCGCCTTCGGCGGTCTTCATCTTCTTGCCGTCGGTGAGGTCGGACGCCTCGAGCTTGCCGGGCACAACATGGTAGGTGAGGATCTTGGTCAGCGTCGCCTTGTTCTCGGGCTTCACCAGAGTGTCGACGGTGCCGGCCGGCAGCTTGCCGAACGCGGCGTTGGTCGGCGCGAACACCGTGAACGGGCCCTTGCCTTCCAGCGTCGGCACCAGGCCGGCCGCCTTCACCGCCGCCACCAGCGTGGTGTGGTCCTTCGAGTTGACGGCGTTCTGGACGATGTTCTTCGACGGGAACATCGCGGCGCCGCCGACCATGACGGTCTTTTCCTCGGCGCGGGCGGGCGCGACAACGGTCGCGGTGATGGCCAGGGTGCTGAACGCGGCGGCAGCGAGATAGGCAATACGTTTCGACATGGAGGGTCTCCCGATTGGATTGTGACCGGCGATTGCCGGCGTTCGAGTTGGGCAACAACGGTGGCTGCGACCTGTGAGCGTGAAGCAGCAGCGACGTCGTTGGCTCGAATTACGGGAGGGTTTGCGAAGCGGTTTCGGATTAAACTTCTTTGTGATGGGTGAAACTAAGTTCAGGTGTGTTCGTGGGGGGCGTCATTGCGAGGAGCGAAGCGACGAAGCAATCCAGGCTGCCACCGCGGATGCACCGCTGGATTGCTTCGCTTCGCTCGCAATGACGAGCCTCGACGATCTACCTGCCGCTCAATCCCTGTTGTGCGGCGTCTGAATGAACCCGCGATTATGCGTCGGGCTGATCAAGAGTTCGTTGATGCACACCCGCGCCGGCATGCTGGCGATGAATGCGATGGTGCGGCCGAGATCTTCGGATTGCAGCATCCTGGCCTGCTCCTCCTCGCTCGGCACCACCGGGCGCAGCTTCAGGATCGGGGTCGCCACCTCGCCCGGCATCAGGCAACAGGCGCGCAAGCCGTTGACGCATTCGTCCATGTTGAAGGAATGGGTCAGCGCCAGCACCGCATGCTTGGTCGTGGTGTAGGCCGGGCCCGGCATTTTCGAGACGTGGCGGCCGGCCCAGGACGAGACGTTGATGATGGAGCCGTCCTGTTGCTTGCGCATCGTCGGCAGCACCGCGCGCATGCAGTAGAGCACGCCGTTGAGATTGACCTGGACGAGCTTATCCCAGCCCTCCAGTTCCATGTCCTTCCAGCTGCGCTTGGGGACATTGATGCCGGCATTGTTGACCAGCAGGTCGATGCGGCCGTGCTTCGCGACGATTTGATCGGCAGCCTTCTGGGCGGCGGCGGCGACCGACACGTCCAGCGCGATGGCCTCGGCGGCGCCGCCCGCCCCGGTGATCTTCGCGACTACGGTATCCAGGGCGTCCTTGCGCCGGCCCGAGACCACCACCGTCCAGCCGTCAGCCGCCAGCGCCTCGGCGCCGGCCTCCCCGATCCCACTGCCCCCGCCTGTCACCCAGGCCACGCGTTTCCCGTTTTTGGTCATGCAAACTGTCTCCGTTGCTTCATCGGGGCGGTTTTTGCTAATCCAGCCCTCGGTTTTGACCGGCCTTGTCTGACGAGCCTTGTGGTCAAGCCTTGCGGTCGAGGAAATCTTGCATGAACCAAGCAGCCAACGCCAATCTGTTTTCCCGCCTGTTCGATGGCCTCGACGATCCGAAGCGCCTCGCGATCGAGACGCACGACGGAGGACGCATCAGCTATGGCGATCTGATCGCCCGGGCCGGGCAAATGGCCAATGTGCTGGTCGCGCGCGGCGTGAAGCCCGGCGACCGCGTTGCGGTTCAGGTCGAGAAATCCGTGGCCAACATCGTGCTGTATCTGGCCACGGTGCGGGCCGGCGCGGTCTACCTGCCGCTCAACACCGCCTATACGCTGAATGAGCTCGATTACTTCATCGGCGATGCCGAGCCCTCGCTGGTGGTCTGCGATCCCGCCAAGGCGGAGGGCCTCGCCCCCATCGCCGCCAAGGTGAAGGCGAAAGTCGAGACACTCGGGGCTGACGGCAAGGGCTCGCTGACGGACGCCGCCGACAAGGCGAGCAGCGAATTCGCCACGGTCCCGCGCTCAAACGACGATCTCGCCGCGATCCTCTACACGTCCGGCACCACCGGCCGCTCCAAGGGCGCGATGTTGACCCAAGACAATCTGGCGTCGAACTCGCTCTCGCTGGTCGGCTTCTGGCGCTTCACCGACAAGGACGTGCTGATCCACGCGCTGCCGATCTACCACACCCACGGCCTGTTCGTGGCGACCAACGTGACGCTGTTCGCGCGCGCGTCGATGATCTTCCTGCCGAAGCTCGACCCGGATCTGATCATCAAGCTGATGGCGCGCGCCACGGTGCTGATGGGCGTGCCGACGTTCTATACCCGGCTGCTCCAGAACGCTGCGCTGTCGCGCGAAACTACAAAGCACATGCGGCTGTTCATCTCGGGCTCCGCGCCGCTGCTGGCCGAAACCCATCGCGAATGGTCGGCCCGGACGGGGCATGCGGTGCTCGAGCGCTACGGCATGACCGAGACCAACATGAACACGTCGAACCCTTATGACGGCGAGCGCGTGCCCGGCGCAGTCGGCTTTCCGCTCCCCGGCGTCTCCGTACGCGTCACAGATCCTGAGACGGCCAAGGAACTGCCGCGTGACGAAATCGGCATGATCGAGGTCAAGGGCCCCAACGTGTTCAAGGGCTATTGGCGCATGCCGGAGAAGACCAAGGCGGAATTCCGCGACGACGGCTTCTTCATCACCGGCGACCTCGGCAAGATCGACGCCAAGGGCTACGTCCACATTCTCGGCCGCGGCAAGGATCTCGTCATCTCCGGCGGCTTCAACGTTTACCCCAAGGAAATCGAGAGCGAGATCGACGCCATGCCCGGCGTGATCGAATCTGCCGTGATCGGCGTGCCCCACGCCGATTTCGGCGAGGGCGTCACGGCGGTGCTGGTCTGCAACAAGGGCGCCGATGTGACCGAGGCCGCGGTGCTGAAGGCGCTCGACGGCCGGCTAGCGAAGTTCAAGATGCCCAAACGCGTCTTCGTCGTCGACGAGCTGCCGCGCAACACCATGGGCAAGGTGCAGAAAAACGTGCTGCGGGATATTTACAAGGATCTTTACGCGAAGAAATAGGGGCTGTTGTTCGCTGCACTCTCGTCGTCATTGCGAGGAGCCCTTGCGACGAAGCAATCCAGACTACCGCTGCGGAAAGATTCTGGATTGCTTCGCTACGCTCGCAATGACGGATTTTGCGGCGGCTACTGCCCGCCTATCAAGCTCATCACAAACCGGCTGCCGACAATAAACAGATAGCACCCGAACGCGACCTCCAGCGTCCGCTTCGACATCGCATGCGCCGCCTTCACACCGAGTGGTGCGGTCACAAGGCTCATCGGCATCACCAGCACGGCGCCGATCAGCGAGACGTAGCCGAGCGCGAACGGCACTTGCAGGGCTGCAACGCCGGGATAGCTAGCCGCCGCAGGCCAGCCGGCATAGATGTAGCCGAGCGCACCGGGGATCGAGATCAGCACCGCGAGCGCCGACGATGTCGCCACGGCCTGATGGATCGGACGGCCGTAGAACGTCATCAGCAGATTCGAAAACAATCCACCGCCGATACCCATCAACGTCGACAAAATGCCGACGCAGAAGCCGTAGATTCGCATCAGCGGACCTTTCGGCAGATCATCGCCGAGCTTCCAGCTCTCGCGCGCGAAGATCAGCCGTACCGCGGCCGACCAGGCGACGGCGACGAACACGATCTTGAACAGCCGCTCCGGCGCGTAGCGCGCGACCACGCTGCCGGCGACGACGCCGATCAGGATCGGCAGCCACCAGACCCGAAGGATGGCAAGATCGACGGCGCCGCGCCTGTAGTGCGCCTGGAACGAACGGATCGAGGTCGGAATGATGACAGCAAGCGAGGTACCGATGCAGAGCGGCATCCGCACCTCCAGCGGCACACCGGCGATGCGGAAGCACTCGTAGAATACCGGCACCAGAATCGCGCCGCCGCCGATGCCGAACACGCCGGCCAAAAATCCGGAGAGCGCGCCGGTTGCGATCAGCAACAGCGCGAGCTCAAGGATCTCCTTGATATCAAGTCCTGCAATCACCCCTGACCTGCCCCGGCGATGGCTCGCAACTTCTCCGATGCATCGCTCGGACAGCTGCCCGCAATGCTCTAGGCGATCTGATTTGTCGGGTCGACCGCCGCATCGGCGGTCTGGGGTGGGATGCAGGTTGCGCATATCCGTCCGTCTCGCGAAAAATCGGTGCGCTTGGCGGAAATTGAAAATTGCTCGCCGACCACCGCTGCCGGTTTGAACGTCATGAACCGACTGGTTCGAAGCCTCGCCGGACTGCGGCGGCTTAGAGCCGTTCCAATAGTAATTTCAATGCGCCGCGGCCCTCCTAACAAGAGATGAATTCTGGTTCTGTCTTTAGCCGGTGCGCCATGGCTCTGGTATACCAAGCCGGCGATTGGCCTTGTTACATCAAGGGCCTAGAGCTGAACCCAGGTTCGATTTATGGCGATTTGGTGATTGCGCAGGTGAAATCGACTCCGTAAATAGAGCCGACCTTTCGCGATCCCCGCGCGCCCCATGCTGGGCCGCAATAAAGCAATTGAAGCCCATGACCGCACGGATCGAACGACCGCTTTCGCCGCACATGCAAGTCTACCGCTGGACCCTGACGATGGCACTCTCCATCGTCCATCGCGCCACCGGGATTGCCCTCTACGCCGGAACGCTGCTGCTGGCCTGGTGGCTGATTGCGACAGCCTCGGGCCCGGCCGCCTATAGCCACGTCCAGGCCTTCACCGGCAGCATCATCGGCCGGCTGATCGTGTTCGGCTTCACCTGGGCGCTGATGCACCACATGCTCAGCGGCATCCGGCATTTCGTCTGGGACCTGGGCTACGGCTTCAAGGCCAATGAGCGCGAAGCGTTGACCTGGGGCGCGTTGATCGGCGGCATCGTGCTCACGGTCCTGGTCTGGATCATCGCCTACGCGATCGGAGGCGGACGATGAGTTTCGACGAATCCCACGGCTCTCCGAAGGGCTCCTCCATGCGCACCCCGCTCGGCCGCGTGCGCAATCTCGGCGCGGCGCATTCGGGCACGTCCGATTTCTGGCGCCAGCGCATCACCGGCGTCGCCATGACGCTGCTGATGATCCCGGTGATCGTGATCGTGATGATGCTGCTCGGCCGCAACCAGGCCGGCGCCGCACAGATCCTCGGCTCGCTGCCGATCGCGGTGATCCTGCTGCTCTTCATCTTCGCCAGCGCCTGGCACATGAAGATCGGCATGCAGGTCGTGATCGAGGACTACATCCATAACGAGAAGCTGAAGCTCATCTCGATCATGCTCAACAACTTCTTCTCGTTCGCCGTGGCGCTCGCCTCGACCTACGCGATCCTGAAACTTTCCTCCGGAGTCTAACCCATGGCCACAGAGACCAATGGCAAGGGCAACGGCGCTCCCGCCACCAACGGCAAAGCCTATCCGATCGAAGACCATACCTATGATGTGGTCGTGGTCGGCGCCGGCGGCGCGGGCTTGCGCGCCGTGGTCGGCTGCAGCGAAGCCGGCCTCCGCACCGCCTGCATCACCAAAGTGTTTCCGACCCGCTCGCACACCGTCGCGGCGCAGGGCGGCATCTCGGCGTCCCTCGGCAACATGCACAAGGACGACTGGCGCTGGCACATGTACGACACCGTGAAGGGGTCGGACTGGCTGGGCGACCAAGACGCGATCGAATACATGGTGCGCAACGCGCCCGAGGCGGTCTACGAGCTCGAGCACTGGGGCGTGCCGTTCTCGCGCACCGAGGACGGCAAGATCTACCAGCGCCCGTTCGGCGGCATGACGCTGGACTACGGCAAGGGCCAGGCGCAGCGCACCTGCGCCGCCGCCGACCGCACCGGCCACGCCATGCTGCACACGATGTACGGCCAGTCACTGCGCCACGCGGCCGAGTTCTTCATCGAGTTCTTTGCCATCGACCTGATCATGGACGACCAGGGCACCTGCCGCGGCGTCATCGCGCTCAAGCTCGACGACGGCACGCTGCACCGCTTCCGCGCCCAGTCCGTGATTCTGGCGACCGGCGGCTATGGCCGCGCCTATGCGTCCTGCACCTCGGCGCACACCTGCACCGGTGATGGCGGCGGCATGGTGCTGCGCGCCGGCCTGCCGATGCAGGACATGGAGTTCGTGCAGTTCCACCCGACTGGGATCTACGGTTCGGGCTGTCTCGTCACCGAAGGCGCACGTGGCGAAGGCGGCTATCTCGTCAATTCCGAGGGCGAGCGCTTCATGGAGCGCTATGCGCCCTCCGCCAAGGACCTGGCCTCGCGCGACGTCGTCTCGCGCGCGATGACCATCGAGATTCGCGAAGGCCGTGGCGTCGGCAAGAAGAAGGACCACATCTTCCTTCATCTCGACCATCTCGATCCCGCGGTGCTGGCCGAACGCCTGCCGGGCATCTCGGAATCCGCAAAGATCTTCGCCAATGTCGACGTGACGCGCGAACCGATCCCGATCGTGCCGACCGTGCATTACAACATGGGCGGTATCCCCACGAACTATCATGGCGAGGTGCTGACCAAGAAGGACGGCGACGACAACGCCATCATCCCCGGCCTGATGGCGATCGGCGAAGCCGCCTGCGTCTCCGTGCACGGCGCCAATCGCCTCGGCTCCAACTCGCTGATCGACCTCGTCGTGTTCGGCCGCGCCGTGGCGCTGCGCCTCGCCGAGAAGCTCACGCCGAACGCCAGCCAGCCGGAGCTGCCGGCGAATTCGTCCGACCTGGCGCTCGGCCGGCTCGACCATTATCGCTATGCCTCCGGCGGCACGCCGACCGCGAAGCTGCGCGAAGGCATGCAGCACGTGATGCAGAACAATTGCGCGGTGTTCCGCACCGGCGACATCCTGAGCGAAGGCCAGAACCTGATCGAGAAGGTCCACAGCGGCATCACCGACATCGCCGTGTCCGACCGCTCGCTGGTGTGGAATTCCGATCTGATCGAGACGCTCGAATTCGACAATCTGATCGCGCAGGCGGTGGTGACGATGAACTCGGCCGCCAACCGCACCGAGAGCCGCGGCGCGCATGCCCGCGAGGACTTCTCCGAGCGCGACGACAAGAACTGGATGAAGCACACGCTGGCCTGGCTGGAAGATTCCGGCAAGGTCAAGATCGAGTACCGCCCGGTTCACGACTACACCATGACCAACGACGTGCAGTACATCCCGCCGAAAGCTCGCGTTTACTAAACGGCGCGCATTTACTGAGCGAACAGCGAAAGCTTTATCGAAATGGTTGAATTCGCACTTCCGAAGAACTCCAAGATCAGCGGCGGCAAGACGTGGCCGAAGCCCGCGGGCGCGACTGAAACTCGTGAATTCCGCGTCTATCGCTGGAACCCGGACGACGGCAAGAATCCCAGCGTCGACACCTATTACGTCGACACCCATGATTGCGGGCCGATGGTGCTGGACGGCCTGATCTGGATCAAGAACAACATCGACCCGTCGCTGACCTTCCGCCGCTCCTGCCGCGAAGGCGTCTGCGGCTCCTGCGCGATGAACATCGACGGCCAGAACACGCTGGCCTGCACCCGCTCGATGCACGACGTGAAGGACGGCGCGGTCAAGATCAATCCGCTGCCGCACCAGCCTGTGGTGAAAGACCTCATCCCCGACCTCACCAATTTCTACGCGCAGTACGCTTCGGTCGAGCCGTGGCTGAAGACGACCTCGCCGACGCCGCAAAAGGAATGGAAGCAGAGCCACGAGGATCGCGAGAAGCTCGACGGCCTCTACGAGTGCATCCTCTGCGCCTGCTGCTCGACCTCGTGCCCGAGCTATTGGTGGAACAGCGAGCGCTATCTCGGTCCCGCCGCGCTGCTCCAGGCCAACCGCTGGGTATCGGATTCGCGGGATGAAGCGACCGGCGAGCGGCTCGACAATCTCGAGGACCCGTTCCGCCTCTATCGCTGCCACACCATCATGAACTGCGCCAAGGCCTGCCCGAAGGGCCTCAACCCGGCGGAGGCCATCGCGGAGCTCAAGCTCAAGATGGTCGAGCGCCAGATCTAGGCTCGTTCATGCTGCGATCCCCGGCCGGAATGGCCGGGGCATTCTACGGCGGGCGCGTCTTCCAGTAGATTTCGCCTCTGCCCCTGCGCGGGCAAGCCGGCGGGTTGCAACCTCTGGTTCCCGCCACAAGCCGCTTCCTTCCCGGCGCGAAATTCAAGTAAGCTCTCCGGCGTGGGACCGGAGCGACCGTGCAGGGCGCACAACGCAATTCGCTGAGATTGCTGCAGTGGATGATGGCTGCGTCCCTGGCGCTGCCGATTGCGCTGTTCGCGATCGCCGCCTCGATCTCCTACACCTCGACCAAAGAGATCGCCGACCGCGAGATCGAGCGCACCCTCGATGTCGCGCACGAGCACGCGCTCAAGGTGTTCGAGACCATCGACCGCAGCCTCGCCGAGATCAACGAGGTGGTGCGCGACTTGCCCGACGAAATCATCCGCTCGCGCGAACCGGCCCTGCACCGCCGCCTGAAGCAACTGACCGATTCGCTGCCGCAGCTCAAATCGGCATGGATCTTCGATGCGGACGGAAAGTCGCTGGTCAACAGCCTGGCCTCGCCGCCGCCGGCGCAGAGCTTTGCGGACCGTGACTACTTTGCCGCCCATGTCGACCAGACCATCGGCAGCTACATTGGCGTTCCCCTGACGCCGCGTCAGCCCTATCAGGGCGCGCGCTTCTTCGGGGTCAGCCGCCGCCGCGGCTCCGACGACGGCAGCTTCATCGGCGTGATCCAGGCCTCCGTCCTGCCGGAATATTTCGAGAGCTTTTATGCCAGGATCGGCTCCGATCGCGGCAGCTTCCTCGCCATGGCACGCACCGACGGCGTGGTGCTGGCGCATCTTCCGCGGCTGGATCGCGACCTCAGGCTCGATCCTAACGGCCCGGTTGGCCGCAGCATCGCAGCTCACCCCGAGCATGGCCTCATCACCATCGCCTGGCCATCGGACGAGGTCGAGCGGCGCATCGGCTACCGACGCATCGCCGAATACCCGATCTATGTCAGCGCGGGGCTGAAGACCTCGGCAATCCGCGCGCGCTGGTTCGCCACCATGGGCCAGCATCTGGTGTTCGGTATTCCCGCCACCGCGCTGCTGTTTCTGCTGCTGGCGTTCGCGTTCCGGCGCACCCAGCATCTTCAGGCCGAGGCCGCCGCGCGGCGCGAAGCCGAGGAGGCGCTCAAGCACAGCCAGCGCCTGGAGGCGCTCGGCCAGCTCACCGGCGGCGTCGCGCACGACTTCAACAACCTCCTGACCGTGATTCGCGCCTCTGTCGACCTGCTGAACCGGCCGCAGCTGAGCGAGCAGCGGCGCCAGCGCTACATCACCGCCATCGCGGACGCGGTCGGGCGCGCGGCCAAGCTGACCTCGCAGCTGCTCGCCTTTGCACGGCGCCAGACCTTGAAGCCGGAAGTGTTCGACGTCGGCGCGCGGCTGCAGTCGCTGCACGACATGCTCGCGACGCTGCTCGGGCCCGCGATCGAAATTGCGATGCGGCTGCCGGCCGAGCCCTGCCTCGTCAATGCCGATGCAAGCCAGTTCGAGACGGCGTTGATCAACATGGCGACCAATGCGCGCGATGCCATGCACGGCAAGGGCAGGATCGTTTTCGAGGTCGAGGCCGCGGCGACGATTGCGGACACGCGGGCTCCCGTCTCGGCCAACCCTGAGCTTTCAGGCAACCCTGAGCTTTCCGGCAAACATGACCTTGCTGACAAACATGGCTTCGTCGGCATTGCCGTCAGCGACACCGGCATCGGCATTCCGGCTGCGAGGCTCGAGCGCATCTTCGAGCCGTTCTTCACCACCAAGCAGGTCGGCCACGGCACCGGTCTCGGCCTGTCGCAGGTGTTCGGCTTCGCCCGGCAGTCCGGCGGCGAGGTGACAGTCACCAGCGAAGTGGGCCACGGCAGCACCTTCTCGCTCTATCTGCCGCGCGTGGCGCCGCACCTGCTGCCGCAGCGGCAGGCACCGAACACGGCCCCGGCTGTGGCCGGTAGCGGCATGTCGGTGCTGCTGGTCGAGGACAATATCGAGCTCGCCAATTTCGCGGCCGACGGCCTCACCGAGCTCGGCTACAGCATCACGCTGATCGACAATGCAACTGATGCGCTCGCCGAGCTGGTCATGGATTCCGATCGCTTCGATGTCGTTTTCTCCGACATCGTGATGCCCGGCATGACCGGGCTCGATCTCGCGCAGGCAGTCCGCGAGCGCGGCATCGGCGTGCCGGTCGTGCTGACCACCGGCTACAGCGAGGCGCTGTCCCAGGACGGCAAGGTCGATTTCGAGCTCGTGCAGAAGCCCTATGCGATCGATCAGCTATCGCGCGTGCTGCACCGGCTCGCGCGACGCCGGGTGCGCGACGGCGCCGCCGAATGATCCGACACTCGGAACCGAGTGGAACCTTTTGATTTAGCTTGCGTTATCCGGCCATGCAAAAGCCGGCCAGAAAGCGCGAATCGGGCAAGAAGCCGCCCATCGTCGAAATCGTCGGCGAGACCGGCGAGGAAGAGGCTCCGCCGCCGCCCGAGCTGGTCGAGCCCGACCCGGAGCAATCGCCCGAAGAGGCCGAGCAGGCCCGCAAGGACTACCTCCTCACCCGCTTCTGGATCAGCGCGCGCGGCTTCTGGGGCCGCAACGGCGACCGGCTGGCGTGGCCGTTCTCGATCGGCCTCGGCGTGCTGATCGTCCTGACCGTCGGCTTCCAATACGGCATCAACGTCTGGAATCGGGCGATCTTCGACGCGATCGAAAAACGCGAGGCGTCCACCGTCTTCCATCTCACCGCGGTGTTCTTCCCGCTCGCGATCGGCAGCATCGTGCTCGGCGTGGCGCAAGTGTTCGCGCGCATGGGCATCCAGCGGCGCTGGCGGGCGTGGCTGACGGCCAGCGTGCTGACGCGCTGGCTCGGCAACGGCCGCTATTACCAGCTCAATCTCGTCAGCGGCGACCACAAGAATCCGGAATACCGGATCGCGGAGGATCTGCGCGTCGCGACCGATTCGCCGGTGGATTTCCTCGCCGGCGTGACGTCCGCGCTGCTGTCGGCCGCGACCTTCATCGTCGTGCTCTGGACCATCGGCGGCGCGCTCACCGTCACGCTTGCGGGATCGTCGGTGACCATTCCCGGCTTCCTGGTGATCGCCGCGATGCTTTATGCGGGAATCGCATCGGGCTCGATCCTGGTGATCGGCCGCCAATTCGTGCAGGTCTCCGAGGACAAGAACCAGGCCGAGGCCGATTTCCGCTACACGCTGACGCGCGTGCGCGAGAATGGCGAGAGCATCGCGCTGCTCGGCGGCGAGGAGGAAGAGCGCGACGGCATCGACCGCAACTTCACCCATGTGCTGCGGCAATGGGCGCGGCTGGCAGGTCAGCACATGCGCACCACGCTGGTGTCGCAGGGATCGAGTCTTGTTGCTCCCGTGGTCCCTCTGCTGCTCTGCGCGCCAAAATTCCTCGACGGCAGCATGACGCTGGGTCAGGTGATGCAGGCGGCTTCCGCCTTCACCATCGTGCAGAGCGCGTTCGGCTGGTTGGTCGACAATTATCCGCGGCTCGCCGACTGGAATGCCTGCGCTCGCCGCATCGCCTCGCTGATGATGTCGCTCGACGGCCTCGAGCGCGCCGAGCAGGGCGACGGAATCGGCCGCATCAAGCGTGGGGAGACCAGCAACGACGCCATGCTGGAGCTGAACGACCTCTCCGTCACGCTTGATGACGGCACCGCCGTGGTCGGCGAGACCGAGGTGGTGATCGAGGCTGGCGAGCGGCTGCTGGTGGCCGGCGAATCCGGCACCGGCAAGAGCACGCTGGTGCGCGCCATCGCCGGGCTCTGGCCATGGGGCGGCGGCAGCGTCAATTTCCATCCCGACCGGCGGCTGTTCATGCTGCCGCAGCGACCCTACGTGCCATCAGGCTCCTTGCGCCGCGCGGTCGCCTATCCCGGCGCGGAAGACGACTGGACGGTGGAGGAGATCGGCGAGGCCCTGCACAAGGTCGGTCTCGACCATCTCAAGGACAAGATCGAGGAAGAAGCACCGTGGGACCAGACGCTGTCCGGCGGCGAGAAGCAGCGTCTCGCTTTTGCGCGGCTGTTGCTGCACAGCCCTGATATCGTCGTGCTCGACGAGGCGACCTCGGCGCTCGACGAGAAGAGCCAGGACGAGATGATGAAGATGGTCACCGACGAGCTGCCGAAGGCCACCATCGTCAGCGTCGCGCATCGTGTCGAGCTGGAGGCCTTTCACAGCCGCAAGATCGTGCTGGAGCGCCGCAAGGGCGGTGCAAAACTCGTCAGCGATATCGACCTGATCCCGCGCAAGGGCAAGCGCAAGCTGCTCGGGCGATTCCTGGGCCAGCGCAAGGCGTCACCGAAGAAGGCGGCGTGAGGCTAGCAGCTGTAGCCCGGATGGAGCGTAGCGCAATCCGGGACAGTCCATCGAGAGGCGAAACCCGGATTGCGCTGCGCTCCATCCGGGCTACCGACCCCTCGTGAACAATTGGAGTCCCCGGCAAAACCGGCTATGCATGCGCCGCTTGCAACGAGGACTTTGACTTGCCGACCGACAATGCCCCTTCGTCCGCGCCGTTCGGCGCGTTTGCGCCGAATGCGGCGCAGGCCGCGATCATTCGCCTCGCGACACAGTCGCGGCTGAAGCGCGGAGCGTTCCGGCCGTGGCTTTCGCGATTGGTGAACCTGCTGCGCAGTGGTCCCGTCGACGTGCAATACCAGGGCGCATCGTTCCGCTTCTATCACCAGGGCAGCGCGACCGAGCGCGGCGCGCTGTTCAATCCCGATTACAATCTCGACGAGCTCGACTTCCTGCGCCAGCACACCCCGGACGGCGGCGTGTTCGTCGATGTCGGTGCCAATGTCGGCACCTTTGCGCTGGTGATGGCGCGACAGGTCGGGCCATCAGGCAAAGTGGTCGCCATCGAACCGCATCCGATGACGTTTGGACGGCTCTCGTTCAACCGGGCCGCATCGAAAGCGACGCAGGTGCGCCTGGTGCAGGCGGCCGCCGGCGACAACGACGGCGAGCTGATGATCGAGAGCGGCGGCGGCAATCTCGGCGCCACCCACGTCGTCACCGGCACGGCCAGCGCGGAGGCGATTAAAGTTCCCTCGCTGCGGCTGACGCGCATTCTCGACGAGGCCGGCGTCACGCGAGTCGATTCACTCAAGATCGACGTCGAGGGCTTCGAGGATCGCGTGCTGATCAGCTTCTTCCGCGACGCGCCGCAATCGCAATGGCCGCGCGCGGTGGTGATCGAGCATCTGTCACAAAAGGATTGGCGGGACGATTGTATCGCCGACATGGTCACGCGCGGCTTTGTGGTTGCGCGCAAGACGCGGAGCAATACGTTCCTGTCGCGCTGACGACGAACGACGGAGGTAGCGATGATCGACCATATGGGCTTCCCGGTCTCCGACTATGAGCGCGCCAAGGCGTTCTACGCCAAGGCATTGGCGCCGCTCGGCTACAGCCTGATCATGGAGGTCACCCAGGAGCAGACCGGACACGATCCGGCCGCCGGTTTCGGCGCCGACGGCAAGCCGGATTTTTGGATCGGCGGCGAGGGCGCGCTGAACAGGCCGGTGCATGTCGCGATCCTGGCAAAGGACCGCGCCGCGGTGGATGCATTCTACGAGGCGGCGATTGCGGCGGGCGGGCGCGACAACGGACCGCCCGGGATCCGGGCGCATTATCATCCAACCTATTACGGCGCCTTCGTGCTCGATCCTGACGGACACAACATCGAGGCGGTTTGCCACGCGCCGGAATAGATAAAGTTCCTTCTTCCGGCCGGAACCTCGTTCCGCGCCCGCCGTTGTCGTCCCTTGCAAGAAGGAGCACGACATGGCCAACGACAATGCTCGCGACGTCGATCGCGATTTGGATCGCGTGTGGGATCTAATGAAGTCGATCGGATTCGCGATGCTGGTGACGCGCGATGGCGACAAGCTCCGCGCGCGGCCGATGAGCGCCTATCTCGATCGCAACGCGGACACGATCTATTTCCTCACCGACGCGCGGCGTCACAAGGACGATGAGATCGCGCGCAATCCGTCCATCAACCTGTCGTTCGCGGATGCGGGCAGCCAAAAATACGTGTCGCTGACGGGCACTGCCGTGGTCTCCAATGACCGTGCGAAGATCAAGGAGCTGTTCGCGACGCCGGCCAAGGCGTGGTGGGACTCTGCGGAAGATCCCAACATTCGCGTGCTCAAGGTCACGCCTGACGATGCCGAGTTCTGGGATTCGCCCGGCACGGTGATCTCCTATGTGAAGATGGCGGCCGCGGCGGTGACGAACACGCGGCCCGATCTCGGCGACAACCGCAAGGTCTCGATGTAATGCCGATCGAGCCGCCCGAGATTCCGCCGTCGACGCCGGGCACGCCCACCGAGCCGCCGCCGGGGATTCCGCCGGGCAATCCGCAGCCTGAAATCGCGCCGCCGGTGCGCGAGCCCGGCGCGCCGACGCCACCCGACGAACTGCCGGGCCGCATGCCTGAAGAGATTCCATCGCGCGGGCCGAACGGACCGCTCACGCCGAATCCTGCGACGGATGCAAGTCCGCCGCGGGATCGCGCATGAGGCGACGCATCACATCGGAGGCAATTGCAACCTGCGTCTGAATGCGCAATGAACGTCACTATAGTGAGGTGATTTGCGTGCAGAAATAAATCGCGCCGCGTCGGCTTCGTCCGCCACAATCCGGCCTAACGCGTAGCTGTTCATCCCAACACTTCGTCAAAGAACCTTCCGGGGAAGTTCACCATCATGACTAATCTTCGTTTCGTGCTGCTTGCCACCACGGCTCTGACCGCGATGCAGTTCGCAAGCTCCGCATCACATGCGCAAGGCGCGCCGCCGCTCGTGGTCGCGCAGGCGCAGCCACAAGAGACCGGCCCTGACGGAAAACCGAAGGAGCCGCCGAAGGGAGCGCCCGCGCGCCCGGCTACACCGCCGCCTGCGGCGCCCGCGCGCCCGACCGCACCGCCGCCCGCAGCTGCACCGCCCCATCCGCCCGCGCCGCCTCCGCCGGCGGCCGCTCCGCAGCGCCCAGCAGCGCCGCCGCCGCCTCCGCCGCCACCTGCGGCTCGTCCGGCACCGCCGCCGCCCCCACCGCCGCCTGCCGCCCCGAAGCCGCCCGCGCCGCCCCCGGCTGCGGCTCCGCAACAGCATGCGCCGCCTCCTGCACCGCCCGCGGCACGCCCGGCTCCCACGCCTCCAGCGCCGCCGCCCGCCGCGGCTCCGCAGCAGCACGCACCCACGCCTCCGCCGCCTGCGGCTCACCCCACACCACCGCCGCCACCGGCAGCAACTCCTCAAGGCCATCCCGCGCCGGCGCCCACGGGGACACCGTCGCCTGCGCCCGCGCCGACGGTGCGACCGGGCGCGCCCGCTCCGGCCGCCACACCTACACCGACAAGTACACCTTCACCGACCGCGACTCCTGCGCCGACCGCGACGCCGGCTCCGGGCAGTACGCCGCCGACTGGCCGTCCCGGTGCGCCGACCCCCGGCGGACGTGCGCCCTCGGCGGCGGGATCACCGACACCGGCTCCAGGCGCCACGCCCGCTCCAACGACGACACCGGCGCCAGGGGCCACCCCGACGCCGTCCGGCCGTCCGGGTCCCGCGCCGAGCGCAACGCCGGCACCGGGCGCAACGCCCGCGCCCGGCGCAACCCCTGCCCCGACAACGACGCCGGCCCCCGGTGGCGCCGTGACATCGCCCCCGGGACGCCAGGGTGGTGCACCCGCTGCTGGCGCGCCCGCTGCCGGAGCTCCGCCGACCCAGCCGCAGACAGCTGCCCCGCCCCGGCCGCCGGCTCCCCCCGCGGGCGCCGCAGCACCGAGCACCGTCCCGGGCTCGGCGGCTGCGACCCCGCCGCCCAACAGGGCGCAATACGCGACGCCCACGGTTGCGCCGGCCTTCCGCGCCGCGCCCACGACGACCACGCCCCTGCCGCCACCGCCGCGTCCGCCGCAGCGTGACCTGACACCGCTCGCGATCGGTGCAGGTGTGGTCGCCGGTGCCGTGATCGGCGCCACCATCGCCGACTACCGCAACCAGCGCCGCGAAAGCATCGAAGGCGGCCGCACCGTCTACACCGAGCCGGACCGCATCATCATCCGCGATCCGGGTGGGCAGGCCTACGTCCGCGGCAACGATCTCTATCGCTTCCGCTATGGCGCCCGCGACATCCGCACCGAAACTATCGGCGCCGATACCCGCACCGTGGTGATCCGTCCCGACGGCAGCGAGATCGTTACTGTTGTTGGTCCGGACGGTCGGCTGTTGCGGCGAATCCGCAGGGACCCGGCCGGGCGCGAGCTCGTCATCATCGACAACAGCTACCGCGATCCGCAGTCGGTCGGCGGCTTCTATGTCGACGCTCCGCCGCCCGTCGTGAACATTCCCTACGATCGCTATATCGTCGATGCCGAGGAGGCGTCGCCGGACGTGATCTATCAGACGATGGTGGCGCCGCCGGTGCAGCGGATCAACCGTCGCTACACACTCGACGAGATCCGCTACAGCCCCAATGTTCGCATGCAGATGCCGAGCATCGACCTCAACACGATCAACTTCGAGACGGGATCGTGGACCATCCCACCAGACCAGGCGGCGAAGCTGCAGTCGATCGCCGACGGTCTTAACCGTGCGATCCAGGCCAACCCGCGCGTGGTGTTCTTGATCGAAGGTCACACCGACGCGGTCGGCAACGACGTCGACAATTTGTCATTGTCGGATCGTCGTGCGCAGGCCGCGGCCGAATTGCTGACCCAGCAATTCGGTGTGCCGTCCGAGAACCTGACGTCGCAGGGCTATGGCGAGCAGTACCTGAAGGAGCAGACGCAAGGACCGAGCGCGATCAACCGCCGCGTCACCGTCCGCAACATCACGCCGTTGCTCAACGGCGGCCAGGCTTCGCTGCCGCCGCCCCCGCCCGGCACCGCGCCGCCGCGGTAACGGCACGCACAAACGCAAATGGCCGGGAGCAATCCCGGCCATTTTTGTTTTGCTTGTAGGGTGGGTTAGCCGAAGGCGTAACCCGCCACTGTTCGTATCCGCAGAGACAGAAGAGGTGGGTTACGCTGCGCTAACCCACCCTACGCTTCAGCCCTTGTCGTTCTCCAGCCGGAAGATCTGCGAGCCTTCACTGCCCGACAGCAGGCCCGTGTCGCTGTAGAGCTTCAGCTTGGCGCGGGTATCGTTGATGTCGAGGTTGCGCATGGTGAGCTGACCGATGCGATCGGCCGGCGTGAACGCCGCGTCCTCGACCTTTTCCATGCTGAGCCGCTCCGGCGCATAGGTCAGGTTCGGGCTTTCCGTGTTGAGGATCGAGTAGTCGTTGCCGCGGCGCAGCTCCAGCGAGACCTCGCCGGTGACGGCGCGGGCGACCCAGCGCTGCGCGGTCTCGCGCAACATCAGGGCCTGCGAATCGAACCAGCGGCCCTGATAGAGCAGACGTCCCAGGCGCATGCCGCTGATGCGGTACTGCTCGATGGTGTCTTCGTTGTGGATGCCGGTGACGAGGCGCTCATAGGCGATGTGCAGCAGCGCCATGCCGGGCGCTTCATAGATGCCGCGGCTCTTGGCCTCGATGATGCGGTTCTCGATCTGGTCGCTCATGCCGAGGCCGTGGCGGCCGCCGATCGCGTTGGCTTCGAGGAACAGCGCGACGGGATCAGAGAAGGTCTGGCCGTTCAGCGCGACCGGCTGGCCTTCCTCGAATCGTACCACGACCTTCTCGGCCTTGACGTTGCAGTCGTCACGCCAGAACGGCACGCCCATGATCGGGTTGACGATCTTGATGCCGCTGTCGAGGCTTTCGAGATCCTTGGCCTCGTGCGTCGCGCCGAGCAGATTGCTGTCGGTCGAATATGCCTTCTCGGCGCTCATCTTGTAGGCAAAGCCCTGCGCCGTCATGAACGCCGACATCTCGGCGCGGCCGCCGAGCTCGTCGATGAACTGCTGGTCGAGCCAGGGCTTGTAGATGCGCAGGCCCGGATTGGTCAGCAGGCCGTAGCGATAGAAGCGCTCGATGTCGTTGCCCTTGAAGGTCGAGCCGTCGCCCCAGATGTTGACGCCGTCCTCCTTCATCGCCGCGACCAGCATCGTGCCGGTGACGGCGCGCCCCAATGGCGTGGTGTTGAAATAGGTGATGCCGCCGGTGGAGATATGAAAGGCGCCGGACTGGATCGCGGCGATGCCTTCATGGACGAGCTGCGTGCGGCAATCGACCAGCAGCGCTTTCTCCGCGCCGAACTCCATCGCCTTGCGCGGAATCTCGTTGTAGTCGGCCTCATCGGGCTGGCCGAGATTGGCGGTATAGGCGTAGCAGCGCGCGCCCTTCTGCTTCATCCAGAGCAGCGCCGCTGACGTGTCGAGGCCGCCCGAAAAAGCGATGCCGACTTTCTCACCCTTGGGCAGGCTTTTCAGGATCGTGGTCATGGGGCTTCCAATCGGTCTCGAAGGGCGGATGTCGTTTCACGGGTTGACCGCGCGAATATCAAATTTCGCGGGGCTCGGCACCCCTTTAATGGCTCAAACTGACGGCTCGGGCCCCGTCTTGCGGCCGAACAGGCGCTGGCGCAGCCGGTAGGCAGGCATGTTCAGGCGGGTCAAGGCGGCATCGACCGCCTCGTCCGAGAACCGGCTCCGCGGCCAGCGGTAAATCAGCGCGTAGGCAAACCAGATCACGACGAAGGTGACGAGGCCGGCGATCGACACGTCGGTGAAGAAGTGGCCGCCAAATGCCATCCGCAGGCCGCTGGTCACGAGGCCGAACACCACGGCTCCGGCATAAGCGAGCGGGCGCCACGGCGGCGGTGCCAATGCGGCCGGCGCCAGCGTCCAGAACGCGGTCGCGCCCTCGCCCGAGAAGAACGAGCAGTTGCGCGCGCAACCGCCGCGTGGGTCCCACCACGGCACGAATTGCTGGTCGCCGGCAAACTGCGTCACCACCACCGGACGCGGCCGGCCCCAATAGGACTTGAAGGCGAAATTGGTGAGGATGCCGGCCGACATGATGATCGTGACCAGCAGGAAGACGATCGCGCGCCCCGAGACCATCAGCGGCCGGTCGGGCTTGAACATCTTGACCACAAGCGCGACCAGCGCAGGCAGCACGAACGCCCAGGCAACCCACATCGCGGCGTCCCGCGCAAAGCTGGCCCAGCCGTTCAGCTTGAGCGGAAATGTCTTGGTCTCAGGGTCGAAGAACAGCGCGGCGAGCTTGAGATCAAGCTCGGGATAAAGGCCGAAAACGACGCCGATCACGAGCCACAGCGCCAGGGCAATGAAGAGTCCGGTCCGGTTCATGGCGCGCGGTTTAGCCGAGTGGGAAGGGGATGAAAACCCTGGAATCCGTCATTCCGAGCGAAGCGAAGCAATCCAGAATCCATCCGCGGCGATAGTCTGGATTGCTTCGTCGCTTCGCTCCTCGCAATGACGGCACCTCAATCCGGCCTTGAATTCGAGGGCAGCGGCGGAGGCGGCTTACGCGGCAGCGGCGGATTGCGCCAGGCACCGGCATTGCGACCGGCGATCAGCCAGTAGACGACACCGGCGACGATGCCGGCGCCGGTCATGATCTCGAGATGGCGGCGCACGATGCCTTCGAACTGCAAGGTGTCGGAGTGAAAGGGAATGAGGCCGAGATAGCAGGCGAGGCCGACGAGGCCGCCGCCGACGGCATAGGTGAGAGCACTGCGGATGTAGAGCGCCTCGGTGATCGCGACGATCACCGCCGCCGGCACAAGCGCAAAGCCAGAGACGAAGATGAAACCGAACCCGAGCAGGATGTCGATCGTGCCCTGATCGACGGGACCGGCGCCGAGATCGGCGAACTCCGGAAACAACAGCGCGATGACGACGATCATGCCGCCGACGAAGCAGGCGGCGAGAAAGCCGATGAAGATGACGATGAGGCGGCCGATCAAGGACATCACACCTGAGCCTCCCCTAAATCGGTGGACACCTATAGCTTAGACAGCAAGAGGTGTCAGATGACGAAACGGCAGCGACGTTCTTATTCGGACGAGTACAA